>CBHYLO010000731.1:0-2108 GCA_966128675.1 uncultured bacterium
GCCCGGCGCGCCGGACGCCACGGCGCCCGCCGACACCGCGGCCGCCGCCACGGGCGCGCTCGGCCCGCTGCTCGAACGGCCGCTCGGTCCATGCACGGCGTCGGCCGGTGCCGCCGCGCGCGACTCGCTCTGCTACCGCGCGGAGCGCCGCGTGGACCTCGCGGGCGACGGGCGCCCGTTCACGATCACGGTCGACGCGCGCGGCCCGCGGCCCGACTCGATGGCGGTCCACGCCCGCATCGCGCGCGGCGACTCGATCGTCTACGCGGCGCACTGGAACACGGTGATGTACGGCCGCTACGACGCGGCCCCGCTGCCGACGACCGCCGACACGGTACGGCGCCGCACGGCCGGGCACCTCGCGCGCCTGCTGCGCGACGACGCCTTCATGCCCGTGCGCGCGATGCTGCGCGGCGCCCAGGATCCGACGCGCACGCTGCGCGAGACGCTGGTGTTCGACGTCGCGGAGGCGAAGGTCCGCGCGCGCCGCGGCCTCGCGCCGTCCGACACGCTGACCCGCGCGCAGCTCGACGAGGTCTACGCGTCGTTCGATCCCGCGGCGCGCGGCGGCGGCGCGGACAGCACGCGCATCCGCACGCTGTCGGACGAGCTGCTGCCGAAGCTCGGGTGGCGCTTCTATCGCGGCGGCGAGCACACGACGGGCGTGGCGTGGAGCGCGGCGGAGGGGCGGGTGGTGCTGGTCTCGTCGTGCTGTTGAGGGCGCGGTGGGGCGGAGGACGGAACGGCGGAGGACGGTGAAGCGGAAGACGGAAGGGCGTGAGACGATGGGGCGGACCTCTGCGCTCGAAGCTTCGAGCGAGGCGGTCCGCCTTCTCGTTTCACGCATCATCGTCTTCCGCCGTTCCGTCTTTCGCGGCTCCGTCTTCCGCCGTTCCGTCTTCCGCTTCTCCGCTCCTATCCCGCGTCGCGCGACGGAATGCGGCGAGCAGGCGCGTGACATGATGCACGTGGCGGACGCACGGTTGCAGAAGCGCCGCTGGCGCGCGCTCGTTCGTGCCGATCTCGATCAGGTACGTCTCGACCTCCTGCAGCGACGACCACGCGTCGGTGTAGAATCGCGCGCGGTCCCGCGTCGTGCGTCGGCCCCACCCCTCGGCGATGTTGGCGTGTATCGACCTCGCGGCACGGCCCAGTTGATCGGCCAGGTCCCAGCTGCGCTCCTGACGGAGCCACGCACAGAGCGGGCGCGCGTCCACGCACAGCTTGATCGCTTCCTGCCAGACGCGGAGGTCGCGGAAGCTGACGGCGGGTTGCGAGGGACGTCGCGACGGTTGCATGCTCCGCAAGCTCGCGCCGTTCGCGCGCGCCGCGTGATCGAACGAACGCACCGCGCATCCTCGAAGCGCTCCGCTCCATCGTCTCACGCCGTTCCGTCTTCCGCCGTTCCGTCTTCCGCCGTTCCGTCCTCCGCCGGCTCTCACGATCCGTGGCTTTCGATCCCGCTCTGGTAGACCGCATCGCCTCCGCCCTCGACGCCCTCGGCGCCCGCGGCATCCGCCAGAAGAACGTCTTCGGCGGCCGCGGCTTCCTCGTCGGCAAGACGACGTTCGTCATCGCGTGGGGCGAGGGCCTGATCGTGAAGGTGCCGGCGGCCGAGTACGAGGCCGCGCGCGCGGAGCGCGGCGTCACCCCCTTCCAGCCCGACGGCACGCGCCCGATGGGCACCTGGCTGGTCGTGTCGGCCGAGTCGGTGGCGGACGACCCGGAGCTGCAGGCGTGGGTGGAGCGCGGGTTGCGCACGGTCCGCTGATCCGCCCCGCCGTCTCACGCCCTATCGTTTCACGCCTCACCATCCTCCGCCGTGCCGACCTCCGCAACATCGGGCCGGCCTGCGCGTCTATGTTGTGACCCTCGCCGTCATGAACGGCGCCCCGCGATCCCTGCCCCACGTTTCCGCACTACCACTGCCCGCGATGTCCAGCGTCCCCCGCCCCTCCGCGCTCCGTGTCGGCGCCACGCCGCACGCGACGCCGGCGTCCCCGTCCGCGCAGGCGCGCGGGCGCGACGACGGGCGCCACGACGGGCGCGGCCCGCAGGGCGAGCCGGCGCGCGCGCCCGACGTGCGCTGGACGCCCGCCGGTGACGGC
>CBHYLO010000732.1:0-2106 GCA_966128675.1 uncultured bacterium
GGCGCGCGGCGCCGTGGGGTCGCGCCCCGCTAACTTCCCGCCGACCACCCCCCGGCGGGGGGGGGGGTGGGGGGGTGGGGGGAGGCGTGCATCGAGAGGGGCATCGCCTCCGAAGCTAGCGATCGGGCCGGCGATTAGGCTTCGCCCCATGACCGCCGCCGGCTGCCGCCTCACGACCGTGCCCGACGCCGAGTCGGGCGTGCCGATCCCGATCGTCGTCCTCTACCCGACCGACGCGCCCGCGCACCCCGCGCGCCTCGGCCCGTACACGCTGGACGTGGCCATGGACGCGCCGGTCGCGGCCGGGACGTACCCGCTGGTGCTGGTGTCGCACGGCTCGGGCGGCTCGCACCTGGCCTACCGCGAGCTCGCGGCCCACCTGGCGCGCGTGGGCTTCGTCGTCGCGCTGGTCGAGCACCCGGGCAACAGCCGCAACGACAACAGCCGCGTGGACACGGAGGCGAACCTCGCCGCGCGGCCGCGCCACCTGCGCCTGGTCGCGGACCACCTGACGGCCGATCCCGCGGTCGGCCCGCACCTCGTCGCGGACGCGGTCGCGATCGTCGGCCACTCGATGGGCGGCTACACCGCGCTGGCCGCGGCCGGCGGGCGGCCCACCGCGTTCCCGCGCGAGACGGCGGACGGCGCGTCGCGCGAGGTGCCGGTGCCGCGCGACCCGCGCGTGCGCGCGCTGGTGCTGCTGGCGCCGGCGACGCCGTGGTTCCTGGCGCCGGGCGCGCTGGCCGAGGTGCGCGTGCCGATCCTGATGCTGACGGCGGAGCACGACCCGCACACGCCCGAGGGGCACGCGGTGATCGTGCGGCGCGGCCTGCCGCCGGACACGCCGCTGACGCACCGCGTGGTGCCGAACGCGGGCCACTTCTCCTTCCTGGGCGTCTTCCCGTCGGCGATGACGCACGCGGGCTTCGCGCCGTCGCAGGACCCGCCGGGCTTCGACCGCGCGGCGTTCCACGCCGAGCTGCACGCCGAGGTGGAGGCGTTCCTCCGACACGTGCTGGGCGACGCGACGGCTTAGCTTCGGGGCATGTCGTCACCCGTCCCCGTCCCCACGCCGGCGCCCACGCCGTACGAGCAGCTCGGCGGCGACGCCGGCATCCGCCGCCTGGTGGACCGCTTCTACGACCTGATGGACACCGCGCCCGAGGCCCGCACGGTGCGCGCGCTGCACGCGACGAGCCTCAAGGCGTCGCGCGAGAAGCTGTACCTGTTCCTCACCGGCTGGACCGGCGGCCCGCCGGTGTACGTCGAGCGGCACGGCCATCCGCGGCTGCGCATGCGCCACTTCCCGTTCCGCATCGCGGAGCGCGAGCGCGACGAGTGGCTGTGGTGCATGGACCGCGCGCTGGACGAGCACGAGATGCCGGACGCGCTGCGGGCGATGCTGCGCGGGAAGCTGCACGCGCTGGCGGACCACATGCGGAATCATCCCGGGTGAACGGCACTGCGGGCTGCGGACCGCGGGCTGCGGATCCACGGCCGCTCGGGACGCGCCGTGGTGCAGGACCCGCCGTCCGCAGCCCGCAGTCCGCAGCCGTCAGTCCCTGAGCTCCATCCGCTCCCGCACGCCCACGAACCCCTCGCGCTCGTAGAACGCGCGCGCCGCCGCGTTGAACGCGTAGACCTCGAGCGACACGCCCTCGCAGCCGCGCGCCGTGGCGGCGGCGCGGATGGCGGCCAGCAGCGCGTGGCCCACGCCGCGGCCGCGGTGCGCACCGGCGACGCCCATCGCGTGCACGTGCAGCAGCGCCGCGGCGCGCTTGATCGGCGTCGCGGGCGCGGCCTGCACCTCGGCGTGCGCGTAGCCGACGATCGTGTCCGCCTCGGTCGCCACCAGCAGCAGCGTGTCCGGCCGGCCGAGCAGCGCCGCCATCTCGTCGGGCGTCGCGACGGACGGCGCGGGCGGCTGGAAGACGTGCGGCAGCGCGGCCGCGTGCAGCGCGTGCACCTCGCGCGCGATCGCGGCCACGGCGGCGGCGTCGGCCGCGGTGGCGGGGCGGACGTCGGGCATGCGGGCGATCAGTACAGTCGGCGGTAGAGCGCGGGCGTCGTCGGCATGTCGCGGTGCGTGCGCTGCCGCCCCCACAG
>CBHYLO010000733.1:0-2101 GCA_966128675.1 uncultured bacterium
GGCGCGGCCGGCGCCGCGTGGTGCATCGCGTGCCCCGTGTCCGGCGCGGCGGGCGCGCTCGCCGGCGCGGCCGCGTCATGCCCCGCGTGCGCGCCGCCCGTCGCCTGGCCGTACGTGAAGCCGGTCATCGCGCCCGTGCGGTCGTCGTGCGTCATCACCGCGCCGTACGTCACCGTCGGCGTCGGCAGCGTGGGCAGGAAGCCGACCGACGGGCCGCCCATGTTCTCGAGCCCCATGTGCTCCGCCATCGTCCGCCACGCCGCGGGCGTCATGACGTACGACGTGTCGTCGCGGAAGCGGCGCGCGGCCAGCATGATCTCGGCGCGCTTGCGGTCCCGCGGCACGGCGTCGTTGGCGAGGATGTCGCTGATGACGTCGTGCATCGAGTGCAGGTTGTCGAAGATGATCGCCGCCTCCGGATAGCGCGCGGCGAACGTCGGCGCGACGGCCGGCGTCATCGGCATCTGGTACGGGAAGGTGCGCGGCGGGTCCTGCAGCATCTGCCAGAAGCGCGCGACCGTCGCCCGCACGCCCGCCTGCCGCTCGGCCTCCGTCGCGCCGACCATCAGCGGCTCGTAGAGCCCGACCTGCAGCCAGTGGTACGCCCAGATCAACCCGTTGAACTTCGGGTACGCCTTGCGGAAGGCGAGCGAGTACGGCTGCTCCTGCATCAGCTTCATGCTCTTCGGCACGGCGCTGAACGCGACGTCGCGGCGCGAGCGGTAGTAGTCGAGCAGGCGCCGCACCTCGCGGTCCTTCCCCGCCTGGTCCAGCCGCGCGTCGGCCAGCACGTCGTAGAGCTGGCGATGGAGGATGTGCGCCCACTCGAACATCTGCTTCGCCTCGGGCGCGAGGCGCGCGTACCGGATCTCGATCGCGGCCTCCTCCAGCGGCACGCGCGGCGGACGCACGAGCACCCGCTGCGTGAGGAAGTCGTACTCCTGCTCCTCCAGCAGCGACGCCGGCGCGCCGGGCCGCGTCCAGAGCTTCTCGTACAGGATCGCGTGCCCGTAGTCGAAGGCGTTGAACAGCCGGTCCGCGCCCTGGTAGTTGTTGCGGAACACCCAGTTGTGCGGCGCCTGCAGGTAGAACTGCTCGTGCGTCGTCACCCACTGGGCGCGCGCGGCGGCCGGCGCCAGCAGCAGCGCGGCGGCGAGAATGGCTCGCATCGCGGCGCGCATCAGCGGGTCCTCCACGGCATGCCGACGACGACGGCGGCGCCCACGGTCGCGTACCAGCCGCGGTCGCCGGCGGTGAGGCGGTAGCCCGCGCCCGCGTCGGCGGCGACGCGAGGGCTCAGCTGGTAGCGCGCGCCGGCGCCGGTGTTCCACTCCACCGCCGCGTCGTCCGCGCGCAGCGGCCGGCGCGCCACGACCTCGCCGGTCAGCAGCAGCGATCGCAGCGGCAGCGTCCGGTCGACCGCGACGCCCGCCTGCCAGCGCGACAGCTCCGCGGTGCCCGCGTCCGCCTCCGTCCCGAACGTGTACTGCCCGTTGAGGTGGAAGCGCGCCCACGGCAGCGTGCGCGTCGCGATCCCCTTCACCGACGGATACGCGCGGTCGGGGCCGAGCCCGCCCGCGGGGACGAGCACGTCGGCGGCGACGGCGAGCGCGGGGAGCGCCGTCTCGACGTTCAGGTTGTGCAGCAGCGACAGCTCGACGCCCACCAGCCCGGACGCGCGCCGCGCGCCCTGCTCCACGAACGCGAACGGGAGCCCGACCTCGAGCTGCGTGCGCGGGAGGATGCCGATGGCGACCTCCGGCTCCACGCCCCAGTGGTACCTGCCGCCGCGCGCGCGCTCCAGGCGCAGCGGCGCGAGCTGCAGCTCGACCGCGCGGCGCTCCACGGGATACGCGTCCTCGACCGTGATGGGGCGGCCGGCGTCGGTGTTGTAGTAGTCGGTCTGCGCGGCGGCGGGCCGCGCGGTGGTGGCCGCGGCCAGCGCGGCCGCGACGACGAGCCCTCGGCCGGCGCGCGGCGCCGGCGGGGCGGAAGACTTCGGAGACATGAACGTCCGTCGTGAGGATGATCGACCAGGGCGGCCCGCGTGTGTGCGTGCTGGATGCGGGCGACGGAGCGCGCGATCGCGCGCGGGTCGATC
>CBHYLO010000734.1:0-2093 GCA_966128675.1 uncultured bacterium
GAGCCCCCTTCGCCATTCACCGTGAGCGCCGAGCGCCGAGCGCCGAGTGGACCACCACGCTCGACGCTCGACGCTCGCCGCTGAAGGTTCGCCGCTCAGGCGAGCTGGCCGGTCCCCTGGCGCACGGCGATCTGGACGCCGGCCTTGGGCTCGCCGTCGATCTCGAGCATGAACGTGTAGCGGCCGAACTCCGGCAGGCCGAACATGTCGAGCAGCATCGGCAGGTCGATGGCCAGCGAGTCCACGCCGGCGGGGGCGGGCGGGACGCCGATCTCGCCGGACGGGCGGGCGATCTCGTTCCCCTTCGGGTCGGTGATGACGAGGTCGACCTTGTAGGTCTTCCCGGTCTCCTCGGTGGTGAGGAGGATGCGCGCGGCGAAGGCGACGCGCGGCAGCGTCACCGGGACCTGCATCGCCTGGATGTCGCTGAAGACGCCGATGAGCGACGGCTTGCCGTCGGCGCCGACGAGGACGTGGTCGCACACGGCGACGTACTGGACGTGCATCGGGAGGGCGGATGAAGCGTGAGTCGCGCGACACGCCCGGAACGGGGGGCGCGGGGGCGAAAATCTAATGGGAGCGGAGGACGGAAGGGCGGAGGACGGTGACGCGGAAGACGGAAGGGCGTGAAACGGTGGGGCGGACCTTTCAGCTTCAGGCTCGAAGCTCAAGGGTCCGCCCTTCCGTCTCACGCTTCATCGTCCTCCGCCGTTCCGTCCTCCGCCCCTCCGTCCTCCGCGGTCTCAGTCGCTACATTCGGGGTGTCTTCGGGACGAGGGGTGGCAGGGTGGAGCTGGAGAGGAAGCTGTCCGTGCTGGCCGACGCCGCGAAGTACGACGCGTCGTGCGCCAGCAGCGGGTCGAAGGGGCGGCGCGCGACCGCCGGCGGGGTCGGGTCGACGGAGGGGATGGGGATCTGCCACAGCTACACGCCCGACGGGCGGTGCGTGTCGCTCCTCAAGCTCCTCCTCACCAACTACTGCCTGTACGACTGCCTGTACTGCGTGAACCGCCGCTCGAGCGACGTCGAGCGCGCGCGCTTCTCGGCCGCCGAGGTGGTGCGGCTCACGCTCGACTTCTACCGGCGCAACTACATCGAGGGGCTGTTCCTGTCGTCGGGGATCATCCGGTCGCCCGACTACACGATGGAGCAGCTGGCCCTGGTCGCGCGCACGCTGCGCGTCGAGCACGACTTCCAGGGCTACATCCACCTCAAGACGATCCCGCACGCCGACCCCGCGCTGATCGCGGAGGCCGGCCGCTGGGCCGATCGCCTGAGCATCAACGTCGAGCTGCCGACGGCCGAGTCGCTGCAGCGCCTCGCGCCGGAGAAGGATCTGGGCGTGATCCGCGGCGCGATGACCGGCATCCGCACGCGCATCGACGAGAGCCGGGCGGAGCTGGTGGCGCTGAAGCGCGCGCCGACGCGCGCGACGGCGAGGACCGACGGCCCCGCGCCCTTCGCGCCCGCGGGGCAGAGCACGCAGCTCATCGTCGGCGCCACCGACGCCAGCGACGCGACGATCCTCGGCACGGCGTCCACGCTCTACACCGCGCACCGCCTGCGGCGCGTCTACTACTCGGCCTTCTCGCCGATCCCCGACGCGTCGAGCGCGCTGCCGCCCGTCGCGCCGCCGCTCGTGCGCGAGCACCGGCTGTACCAGGCCGACTGGCTGGTGCGCTTCTACGGCTTCGACGCGAAGGAGCTGACGACGGCGCAGGCGCCGAACCTCGACCTCGAGCTCGATCCCAAGACGGCGTGGGCGCTGCGCCATCGCGAGCTGTTCCCGGTGGACGTCAACACCGCGCCGCGCGAGCTGCTGCTGCGCGTGCCGGGCGTGGGCGCGCGCAGCGTCGAGCGGCTGCTGCAGGTGCGCCGCTGGCGGCGCGTGCGCGTCGCCGATCTGGCCGCGCTGCGCGTGGCGCTGCGGCGCGCGCTGCCCTTCCTCGTGACGGCCGACGGGCCGGGCGCCTCGCGCGTCCTCGAGGCCACCGACCTGCGCGCGCGCCTGCTCGGCCGGCGCACGCAGCTGGACATGTTCGCGCCGCCGCCGGCGTCCGCGCGGTCCGTGATCGGCGGGGAGCTGTAGCGCG
>CBHYLO010000735.1:0-2090 GCA_966128675.1 uncultured bacterium
CGTTGCAGCTCGACCACATCCGCAACTTCTGCATCGTCGCCCACATCGATCACGGCAAGTCGACGCTCGCCGACCGCCTGATCGAGCACACGGGTATGCTGCAGAAGCGCGAAATGAAGGCCCAGGTGCTCGACACGCTCGACCTCGAGCGTGAGCGCGGCATCACCATCAAGCTGAACGCCGTCCGCATGAGCTACACGGCGGCGGACGGCTCGGCGTACGAGCTGAACCTGATCGACACCCCCGGCCACGTGGACTTCACGTACGAGGTGTCGCGGTCGCTCGCCGCCTGCGAGGGCGCCGTGCTGGTGGTGGACTCCAGCCAGGGCATCCAGGCGCAGACGCTGTCCAACCTGTTCCTGGCGATGGACGCGGGGCTGGAGATCATCCCCATCGTCAACAAGATCGACCTCCCCGGCGCGGAGCCCGACCGCCGCGCGCAGGAGGTGGCCGACCTGCTGGGCATCGACCCGGACGAGATCATCCGGGTGAGCGCGAAGGAGGGCATCGGCATCCCGGAGCTGCTGGAGCGCATCGTCGCGAAGGTGCCGGCGCCGACGGGGAACCCCGACGGCCCGCTGCGCGCGCTGATCTACGACTCGTACTACGACAAGTACCGCGGCGCGATCCCGAGCGTGCGCGTCGTCGACGGCGTGCTGAAGCCGCGGATGCAGATCACCTTCGGCGCCAACGACGCGGTGTACGAGGTCGCGGAGGTCGGCTACAACCAGCTGCGCCAGGTGAAGGCCGACCAGCTGGGGCCGGGCGAGGTGGGCTACGTGGTGGCGAGCGTGCGCTCCGTGAAGGAGACGCGCGCCGGCGACACGGTGTTCGACGCCACGAACAAGGCGACCGAGGCGCTGCCGGGCTACCAGGAGGTGCGCTCGTTCGTGTTCGCCGGCATCTACCCGACGGACACGCAGCAGTACGAGCTGCTGCGCGACGCGCTGGAGAAGCTGCAGCTGAACGACGCGTCGCTGCAGTACGAGCCGGAGACGTCGACGGCGCTGGGCTTCGGCTTCCGCTGCGGCTTCCTCGGGCTGCTGCACATGGAGATCGTGCAGGAGCGGCTGGAGCGCGAGTACGACCTCGACCTCGTCACGACGGTGCCGAGCGTGGAGTACATCGTGCACCTGACCGACGGCGCGACGACGCAGATCGAGAACCCGTCGCTGATGCCGCCGGCGGGCGTGATCGCGTCGGTGGAGGAGCCGTACGTGAAGGCGCGCATCATGGCCCCGAAGGACTACATCGGGCCGCTGATGACGCTCGGCACGGAGCGGCGCGGGGTCTACAAGAACATGACGTACCTGGACCAGGAGCGCGTCGAGTTCGACTGGGAGTTCCCGCTGGCCGAGATCATCCTCGACTTCTTCGACAAGATGAAGACGGTGTCGCGCGGCTACGCGTCGCTCGACTACGAGATGCTCGGCTACCGCGAGAGCGATCTGGTGCGCCTGGACATGCTGATCAACGGCGACCCGATCGACGCGTTCTCGGTCATCATCCACAAGGACAAGGCCTACGAGTGGGGGCGGAAGATCGCCGACAAGCTCAAGGACCTGATCCCGCGGCAGCTGTTCGAGGTCGCGATCCAGGCCGCGATCGGCCAGAAGGTCATCGCGCGCACGACCGTGAAGCCGTTGCGCAAGGACGTGCTGGCGAAGTGCTACGGCGGCGACATCTCGCGGAAGCGCAAGCTCCTGGAGAAGCAGAAGGAGGGGAAGAAGCGGATGAAGCAGGTGGGCGCGGTGGAGATCCCGCAGGAAGCCTTCCTCGCCGTCCTCCAGGTCGAGTAGTCGGTTCGCGCGGGACGGGGCTTCGGTTCCGTCCCGCGCTCTTTGTTGGGGGGGCTTCGTCGCGCGCCCGGTGCGTGACGCGGGCGCGCTCCGGCTCCCTGAGATCACGGCCGCTGCGGAGCCTCACCGCTGCGCGTGAGTCTCCTTGCTGTGATCACGGTCGCCTCCGCACACCCGCGTCACGCACCGCCAGACATCGTCGTTCGGATCCGCAGTCCGCTGCCCGCAGCCCGCAGGGCCGGTCGGATCCGCAGCCCGCAGTCCGCAGGTCCCTTCACGTGACCGCTCGCG
>CBHYLO010000736.1:0-2086 GCA_966128675.1 uncultured bacterium
CGCGCGGCCGCATCGGCCGCCTGCGCGGCGCGGCGCGCGGCCTCGCCCACCTCGTGCCGCTGCCCTTCCAGCGCGCCCGCCCTCGCCTCGGTCTCGCCGCGCGCCGTCTCGCCGCCGCGCGCCAGCCCCGCGCTCGCGTGGTCCAGCGCGCCCGCCGCCGCCACCACCTGCGCCGCCTCCGCCCGCACCGTCTCGAGCAGCCCCACCAGCTCGTCCAGCATGCGGTTGTAGCCGAGCTCCAGGAACCCCAGCTCGTCGTGGTGGCGCGCCGCCGCGCGCGCCGCCAGGTCGCCGTGCTCGGCGCGCGCCATCGCGGTGCGTGTCGCGCGCACGCGGCGGATCAGCCGCGCCGGCAGCGGCACGATCTGCAGCGCCACGGCGAGCAGCAGCGCCGCCGCCGCCAGGACCGCCGTCGCCGACGGCGCGCTGGCGGGGAAGAGCTGCGCGTGCCCCCAGCTGGCGGCCAGGAAGCCGGCGACCGACGCCAGCGTCGCCACCCAGCCGATGGAGCGTCCGCGGTCGAACGAGTAGGGGACGATCGCCACCATGTAGAGCAGCGCCATCGCCGGCGCGCCGAACACCACGACGCTGCCGCTGATGAGCAGCGCGTCGACGATCGCGAACGTCGGCTGCAGCCACGGGCGCCAGGCGCCCTCTCTGCGGCTCAACGCACGCGCCAGCAGCTCGGCGGCGAGGCTGACGGCCATCGTGGCGCTGAACAGCGTCACCATCAGCGTCGGCGACGCGTCGGTGATGCCGGCCATGCGCGCGGCGCCGAGCGCGACGCCCATGAGGACCGCGCAGCGCACGCGCCGCTTGGCGCCGAGGCGGAAGGTCAGGACGTCCTTGACGCGCGCCTCCGCCGCGAGCGCGCCGTCGGCGTCGCGGTACGGCGCGTCCGGTGACGCGTCCCGTGACGACGCGGGCGACGCGAGGTGTGGCGCGACGGAGGTTCGCCCCCCATCATCGTGCGCGGGGCGCGCGAGCGCCGGCGCGGACACGCCGCGCGCCGGCCGCGCGTTCTGCGCTGGCGCGCGTCTGGCACCGGTGGTACCCGTGGCGCGGGGAGCGCTCACGGCGCCACCGCTCCACGGCAGCGGCGCCGACGGCGGCTCTCGGATCGCAGACCTGGAATCACGGCGTGACTTCCCTCTCGGAGTTCGTTGCGGCCGCGCTGCACGCGCGCGCGCCGCAGCTGGCGACCCACTGGCAGACCCGCGCCGTCGCCGCGACCCCGCGGCAGGACGCGCCCGTGGGGACCACGGCGCCCGTGGCGCCCGCGCCCGACGCCGCGGTGCGGGCGCTGGCCGCCGGCCTCACGAAGGACGCCTGGCCCGCCGGGGAGGTAATGCGCCTGGGATGGAGCACCGGGGGGGCGGCGCACCGCGCCGGGCTGGCCGTCCCGCACGTGCAGCGCGACGCCGACCTGCTGCTCGCCGTGCTGCTGGCCGAGGCGGAGCGCGTGGTGGCCGAGGCGCCAGCGGACGTGGCGGCGACGCCGGCGGCCGCGCTGGCGCTCGCGCGGGGGCTGCAGCGCCTCGCCGCCGGCCACGCGCAGGCCGCCGTGGCGGGCTTCCTCCACACGCAGCGCGAGACGCTGCGCACGCGCTGGCGCACGCTGCGCCACGACCTGCGCAACCCGATCGGCACCATCCAGAGCGCGCTGGCGCTGATGGACGACGAGGCGCTGCCGGTGGAGAGCCGGCAGCATCCGCGCATGCGCGCGATGGTGGCGCGCAACGCCGGCACGCTGGCGCAGCTCATCGCCGACGGGTTGGACGACCGCGCCGCCGCGGCGGCGCTGGCGGCGCAGCAGGCGGTGTCGCTGCGCGCGCTCGCCGACGCGGCGCGGCGCGAGGTGCGCGACGCCGCGCGCGACGCCGGGTGCGAGGTGGACGTCGCGCACGTGCCCGACGAGCCGCCGACGACGGTGGAGCCGGCGACCATCGAGCTCGCGCTGACGGTGCTGATGCTGGCCGGCCTCGCGCAGGCGCGGCGCGGCGACGTGCTGCGCGTCGATCGTCCCAGTCCGGCCGCGGGGCGCGCCGCGTCGGGCGCGCCGGTGCTGCGCATCGCGCGGCTGCCG
>CBHYLO010000737.1:0-2082 GCA_966128675.1 uncultured bacterium
CGAACAGCAGCCCCGTCGCCAGCGCCACGACGCCCGAGAACGCGAGCACCGTCGGCCGCAGCGCGAGCGACAGCGACGCGCCGAAGCCCATCGCCGCGTCGGGCACGAACGAGCCGATGACCTGCAGCATCCCGTAGGCGACCACCAGGCTCGCCAGCCCGCCCACGACCGCCAGCACGAGCGACTCCGCCAGCAGCTGCAGCACCAGCCGCCGGCGCCCCGCGCCGAGCGACATGCGCACGGCCATCTCGGCCGCGCGGCCGGCGCCGCGCACCAGCAGCAGGTTCGCGATGTTGGCGCACGCGATCAGCACGACGAGCCCCGTGATCGCGAACAGGAACACCAGCGGCGTGCGCGTCGACCCGCGCAGCGTGCTCTGGCCGTGGCGCCCGTCGGTCACCGCGACCTCGCGCGCCAGGAAGCGCGCCCGCGTCGTGGCGCTCATCCCAGCGTGCAGCGGCAGCTCGAGGTCGCGCAGCAGCGGACGGTAGACGGTGGTGAGCGCCGCCTGCGCCTGCGCGATCGAGGTGCCGGGCCGCAGGCGGCCGAACACGTACGCCCAGTAGCGCGTGCGATTCTCGAAGTCGCTGCGCGGACCGAAGAACGGATCGAGCTCCGCGGCCTGCAGGATCGGCACGAACACCCACGGGCGCAGGCCGAGCGTGGTGCCCGCGAAGCCGCGCGGCGCGACGCCGACGATGGTCAGCGGCTTCCCGTTCACGAGCAGGCGCTTCCCGATCGCCGCCGGATCGCCGCCGAGGTGCGTCGTCCAGTACGCGTGGCTGACGACGGCGACCGCGTGCGCACCCGGCGCGACGTCGTCCGCGGGGCCGATGAGCCGCCCGAGCGCGGGCGTGAGGCCGAGCACGGAGAAGTAGGCGCCGGACACGAACACGCCGTCGCCCTGCGCGGCGCGGCCGTCGACCGCGAGGCTGGCCAGGAAGAGCCGGTGCGCGGCGAGGCCCGACAGGCCGGTGTGCGCCGACTTCTCGAGCGCGCGGAACGTCGGGAAGCTGAAGACGTCCTCGCAGTCGCCGGACTGGTTGCACTGGTCGTTGCCGGGCTTGGGCCCGGGCGCCGAGAGGTTCACCAGCCGCTCGGGCGCGTGCACGGGGAGCGGCTGCAGCAGCAGCTCCTCGAACACCGAGTACGCGGCCGCGTTGGCGCCGACGCCGAGCGCGATGCAGACGACGGCGACGGCGGTGAAGCCGGGCGCGCGCCGCAGCCCGCGCAGCGCGAGCCGCAGGTCCTGCGCGACGCCGCCGAGCGTCTCGCGGAAGCGCAGGCGCTCCTCGCGCCGCGCGGCCGAGGCGTGCAGCCGCTGGCGCGCCTCGTCGAGGGAGCCGAAGCGGCGCTCGGCCTCCGCGCGCGCGGCCTCGGGCGTCATCCCCTCGCGCGCGAGCTGCTCGGCGCGCAGCTGCAGGTGCAGGCGGATCTCCGCGTCGGCGTCGTCGTGCGCGAGGTCGCGGCGGCGGACCGCGAGGCGGAACAGGCGCCGGATGCCGGGCCGGATCTCGGAGTGTGACATCGCCGTGCCTCCTCAGGCCGGCCGCGGCGCGGCGGTCAGGATGTCGGTGACGGTGGCCGCGTAGCGGACCCACTGCGCGGTCTCGGCGGCGAGGTGCGCGCGGCCGGCGTCGGTGAGCCGGTAGTAGCGCGCGCGCTGGTTGTTGGCGGTCACGCCCCACTCGGCCGCGGCGAGCCCGCGCGCCTCGAGGCGGTGCAGCGCCTGGTAGAGGGCGGAGTCCTGCACGCCAAGCGCACCGCCGGAGCGGCCCTCGAGCCAGGCGGTGATCTCGAAGCCGTGCATGGGGGTCCACGACAGCGCCTTGAGCACCAGCACGTCGAGGGTCCCCTTCACGAGGGGGAGCACGTCGGCCACGGGGCCTCCAGAGTAGGGGTACAGACTCTGAGGGCCTTACGCGGGGCTCGGTTTTCGGTTTCGCGGTCGGGGTTCTCGCGCCATGGGGGCGGCGGGCACGGGCTCCGGCTCCCACCGATCGCGGGCGCTGCGGAGCCACGGCACTGCGTGCCTGTCTCCTTGCTGCGATCGGAGGTCGCCTCCGCCCGCTCCCGCCGCCC
>CBHYLO010000738.1:0-2080 GCA_966128675.1 uncultured bacterium
ACCATCGCCGAGAGCCCGCCCGCGGCCAGCAGCGCGGCGCGGAGCCACGCCTCGCGCGAGTCGGCGGCCGGCGTCGCGAGCGCCGCCACGAACGTGGCCGCGAACATGGTGCCGAGCGCCGCGCCCGCGTCGCCGCCCGCGCGCATCAGCCCGCCCATCCCGGCCCACAGCGCGATCAGCACGAGCGCGAGCGTCCGGTGCCCGCCGGCCAGCGAGGCCACCGCGCACGTCAGCGCGCCGCCCACGATGAAGGCGGCCATGCTGCGCGCCCGCGTGCGGTACGCGCCGCCCGCGTCCGCGAGCGACGTCAGCCACCCGCCGAGCGCCGCCCAGATCAGCAGCGGCTGGCCGAGCAGCGCGGCGAGGAGGATCGGGACGACGGTCGCCGTGGCCGCGCGGAGGCCGGCCAGCAGCGCCACGGCGGGCACGTCGGCGCGCCCCAGGCGCGGCACGGCGGTCTGCGGAACGAAGCGCGAGAGGGCGGGCACGAGCGCATTGTAATCCGGTCGCCCCCTCGGGTAAGCTGCACGCGCCCCGCCCCGACCATGTTCACCCGCCTGCCCGAACTCCTCCTGCTCTCCTCCGCCGCCGTCGGCGCGGCGGGGCTCGGCGCCGCCGCCGGCGCCCGCCGCGGCGGGCTGTCGCCGGCCGTGCTCGGATGGGCGGGCGCGTCCGCCGCAGGGCTGATGCTGGGCGTCGCCTACGCCCTCGTGGCGCCGAGCGTGGCGCGGGCGCCGTGGGCGACCGCGGCCGGAGCGGCGCTCGCCTGCACCCTCCTCTGGCTCCCCGAGGCCCGTTCGGTCGGCGCGCCGCCCGACGCGCGCGGCGCCGTCCGCGCGAGCGCGCGGCACTCGGCGTGCGAGGGCGTGGCCATCGGCGCCGCCGTCGCGCTGGGGACGACGTTCGGACTCGTGCTGGCGCTCACGCTCGTGGTCCACAACGTCTCCGAGGGCGCGGTGCTCGGCGCCACGCTGCGCGACGAGGGGCGCGGGGGCGGCGCGGCGACGCGCGCGGCGACGGTCGCGCGGGTGGGCCAGGTGCTCTTCGCGATCGCGACCACCGCGCTCGTCGCGCTCCTGCCGGCGGCGCTGCCGTGGGCGCTCGGCGCGGGCTTCGGCGCGCTCGTGTACCTGCTGTTCGCGGAGCTGCTGCCGGGGAGCTACGCGGCCGTCGGCCGCACCGGCATCGCCATCGTCGTCAGCCTGGGGCTCGGCATCGTCGCGCTGCTGGGCGGCGGCGCGCGGGGCGTCGCGCCGTGAGCGTCGACGCCGACGTCGTCCGCGTCTTCCTCTACGCGCTGGCGACCGCGATCTCCACGGGCCTGGGCGCGCTGCCCTTCCTCGCGGTGCGCGACCTGTCGGCGCGCGCGATGGCCACCGCCAACGCCGTCGCCGCGGGGCTCATGCTCGGCGCGAGCATCGGGCTGCTGGCGGAGGGCGAGCGCATGGGCGCGGGCGCGACGTTCGTCGGCGCGCTGCTGGGCGTCGCGTTCGTGCTGCTCACGCAGCGCGTGATGGGCGACCGCGAGCCGGAGTTCGGCGCGCTGCGCGGCGCGGGCGCGCGGCGCGTGCTGCTGGTGCTCGTGGTGATGACCGTCCACTCGTTCGCCGAGGGGGTGGCGGTGGGCGTGTCGTTCGGCGGTGGCGAGGCGCTCGCGACGGCGATCACGGTGGCCATCGCGGTGCACAACATCCCCGAGGGCCTCGCGATCAGCGCCGTGCTGCGCGCGCAGGGCGCGTCGGTGCCCGCGTGCGCGGCGTGGAGCGTGTTCTCGTCGCTGCCGCAGCCGCTGATGGCGGTGCCCGCGTACCTGTTCGTGCACCGGTTCGCGTCGCTGCTGCCGTACGGCCTGGGCTTCGCGGCGGGGGCGATGGTGTTCCTGGTGCTCGAGGAGCTGCTGCCGGAAGCCTACGCGCACGCGCGCGCGACGCACATCGCGGTGATCACCGGATTGACGACGACGGCGATGCTGCTCTTCCAGCAGGTCCTCTGAGCGCTGCCTGCTGCGTGAAGTACCGGGAATGGACAGAATGAACACGAGCCTCCTCCAGGTGCACGGGATGCCGCGCCACACGGAGCC
>CBHYLO010000739.1:0-2072 GCA_966128675.1 uncultured bacterium
CGGCCGCGCCCGTCGCCCCCGCCGCGGCCGCGCCGCCGCCGGCGCGCCCCGCCCGCACGCTGCTCCGCGCGGCGCGCGAGCTCGAGGCGGTGGACACGCCGGCCGCCGGCGACAGCGCCCGCGCGCTCTACCGGCGCGCGCTCGCGGCCGACAGCTCCCTCGACGACGCGCGCCTCGCGCTCGCGGGCCAGCCCACGGGCGTGGCGCCTGCGTGGTCGCTGGCGTCGCTGACGGCGCTGCTGCGCGACTCGTCGCGCGCGCCCGCCGTCGCCGACGCGACGCTCGCCGCGCTGCACGCGCGGCCGGCGTTCCCGCCGCCCGTCGCGGACTCGCTGCTGCAGCTGCTGGCCAGCGCCAACGTCGTCGCCAGCCTGTCGTCGGAGACGTTCGCCGCGACGCAGCGCGACCGGCTGCGCGAGGTGCCGGCGCTGCACCCGACGCTGCGCGACGGCGTGGCGGCGATGCTCGCGGCATACGAGTCGACGCCCGCCACGCCGGAGGCGCGGTGGTGGCGGGCGGGATCGTGGGACCGGCGGCGCGCGTGGAGCGGCGTGCTGCGCACCGTCGGCGAGTGGCACGAGCGCGACGGCCGCGAGGCGCTCGCCGCCACCTACTACGAGCGCGCGCTCGGCTTCCCCGACGAGGAGGTCGGGCCGTGGGTGGACCTGAACGCGGTGCTCCCGCTGGTGCTGATCTACGACCGGCGGGCGCGCACGTCGCCCGACGCCGCGCGGCGGCTCGACCGCCTCATGCAGTCGGTGTTCGAGGGCAAGGCGGTCGCCTACCAGCGCGAGGAGATCCCGCGCATCCGCCAGTTCCACATCGCGCTCGGCAGCTACTACGCGGGGCGGAAGCAGTGGGCCGGCGCGCCGCGCGGCGCGATCTTCCAGCTGGAGCGCATGCGCGAGATGACGCGGCGCCAGGGCGGGGCGGCCGCCGGCGTGTGGGACCCGCCCCTCCTGCTGGAGCAGCTGATCGAGGGCTACCTCGCGACGAACCGCGCCGACGACGCGCGCCGGCTGCTGCCGGCGCTCACGGAGTCCAACCGCCGCGCCGGGCGCGAGGACACGACGCCGCGGTGGCGCGCGCGCGTCGATCGGGCGGGCGGCCCCTGACGCACGGATCGCGGCGTGCTAGACTGCGCGCGACCGGCGGCATCCCTCCCCCGCGAGCGCGTTCGATCCCATGCGGCTGCAACAGGAGGCGGAGCGCCTCTCGGAGCACGAGTTCCTCGGCGTGCCCGCGCGCGACTTCGCGCGCGGCGGCCGCGAGCAGCTGGCCATCCTGCTGGGCGCCGGCCTGAATCCGGACTCGAAGGTCGTGGACCTCGGCTGCGGCGTCCTGCGCGCGGGCTACTGGCTCATCCACTTCCTGGACGCCGACGGCTACTGCGGCATCGAGCCGCACGCGGGCCGCCTGGCGATCGGCAGGGAGCGCATGCTGGAGCCGGAGGTGCTCGCGGCCAAGCGGCCGCGCTTCGACACGAACGCCGACTTCGACACGTCCGTGTTCGGCGAGCGCTTCGACTTCTTCGTCGCCTACTCCATCTGGACGCACGCGTCCAAGCGGCAGATCGGGCAGACGCTCGACGCGTTCGTCCGCGACTCGACGCCCGACGCGCGCTTCCTCACGACGTACCTGCCCGCGAGCTGGCGACACCCCGACTACACGGCGGACGCCTGGTTCGGCACCAGCCACGAGTCGAACGTCGTGGGCTGCATCCACCACCGCACGGCCTGGATCCGCGCGGAGTGCGCGCGGCGCGGGCTGTTCGTGCGGTCGCTCGGCCGGGATCGCACGCACGGCCAGACGTGGCTCGAGATCTCGCGCCGGCCGCCGCGGCCGCACGCGCGGCTGCGCGCGGCGCGCGACGTCATCTGGCGGGCGCTGGCGCCGCTCCGCTGACGGCGCCGAGCGCGCCTTCCAGCAGCGCGCGGCGCTCGCGCGCCAGGCGGAGCTGGCACGTGAGCGCGTGCCGGTCGTCCGCGGTCCCGCCGACGGCCAGCGACTGCGCGCGGCACTCGCGCTCGCGGTAGCGCGCCCACGCGGCCGCCGCGCTGTCGAACGCGGCC
>CBHYLO010000740.1:0-2067 GCA_966128675.1 uncultured bacterium
GAGGTGTTCGACCGCATGCCGCGCCTGGTGCGCGACGCGGCGCGCGCCACCGGCAAGCAGGTCGCGCTGGAGACCGACGGCAGCGACGTCGCCGTCGACCGCGCGGTGCTCGACGCGCTCGGCGATCCGCTCGCGCACCTGCTGCGGAACGCCATCGACCACGGCATCGAGGCGGCCCACGCGCGCACGGCGGGCGGGAAGCCGGCCGTGGGCCGCGTGCACCTGCGCGCCGCCCGCGAGCGCGACGCGATCGCCGTCGCGGTCACCGACGACGGGCGCGGCATCGACCCGGCGCGCGTCCTCCCGCGGGCCCGCGCGCTCGGCCTCGTGGACGCGGACGCGACGACGCTCGACGACGACGGCCTGCTGCGCGTGCTCGCCAGCCCGGGCTTCTCGACGGCGGACCGCGTGACGGCCGTGTCGGGCCGCGGCGTCGGCATCGACGCCGTGCTCGCGCGCGTGCGCGCGATGGGCGGCACGCTGTCGCTGCACACGGAGCCCGGCACCGGCACGACGTGGACGCTGCGGCTGCCGCTGACGCTCGCCGTCGCGCGCGCGCTGCTCGCCCACACGGACGACGGGCACGCGTACGCGCTCCCGCTCGCGCACGTGCGCGAGACGCTGGACCTGGGCGGCGCGGCGGAGCGCGACGCCGACGGCCGCCGGGCGGTCCGCGTGCGCGACGAGCTGGTGCCGCTGGTGGCGCTCCGCGACGCGGTCGCCCCCGCGGCGCATGGACGGAACGACGACGACGCGCTGGCCGGCTGCACCGAGGCCGCCGTCGTCGAGGTGGGGACGCGGCGCGTCGCGCTGGCGGTCCCCGCCTTCGCAGGACAGCCGGACCTCGTCGTCAAGCGCCTCCCGAGCGTCCGCGGCGCGCTCAGGATCTTCGGCGGGGCGACGATACTCGAGACGGGGGCGGTGGCCCTCATCGTGGACGTGCCCGCGCTCCTCACCCGGATCTCCTCATGACCCTCGCACTCGACGACCTCCGGTCCCTCAGCGCGCTGCAGCTCGACGCACTCCGCGAAGTGGCCAACATGGGCGCCGGCCACGCGGCCACGGCGCTGTCGCAGATGACCGGCGGCACGATCATGATCAGCGTGCCCACCATCGAGGTCGCGCGCCTGGAGGACCTGCCGCCGGAGCTCGGCCCGGCCGAGCAGCCCGTGGCGGGCGTCGTCATGGACATGCTGGGCGACCTCACCGGCCGCACCCTGCTCGTCTTCCCGAAGGCCACGGTCATGCGCATGGCGGAGATGATGCTCCGCCGCCCGCACGGCTCGTCGGTCGCACTGGGGGAGCTGGAGCGCTCGGCCATCAAGGAGGCGGGCAACATCCTCAGCGGCGCGTACATGAACGCGCTCAGCGACTTCATGGGGATGGTGCTGCTGCCGTCGCCGCCGACGCTCGCCGTCGACGCGTCGACCGCGGTGCTGTCGCGCGAGTTCCTGCGCATCGGCGCGGAGGCGGAGCAGGTGTTCGTCGTCGAGACGGAGTTCACCATGCAGGACGTCGGCGAGCGGCTGCGCGGCTTCTTCCTGCTGCTGCCGGATCCCGCGTCGCTGCAGGCGATCCTGCGCACCATCCGGCTCGCCTGAGCGGCGGGGCGATCGTGGGCGCCGAAGCGGCCGTCGCGCTTCCGGCCCCGGATCCGCTGCTCGCGCTCGCGCGCCGCACGGACCCGGCCGATCCCGGCGCGCAGAACAACCTCGGCGTCCTGCTGCACCGGCGTGGGCGGCCCGAGGCGGCGCTGCACGCGTTCTCGCGCGCGCTCGCGCTCGATCCCGCGATGCGCCTCGCGCGGCGCAACCGCGCCGCGGCCGCGCACGACGCCGCCGGCGACCGCCGCGAGGCGGAGCTGCGGGCGCGCGTGCGCCAGGACGGCGCGGACCTCGACGCGCGGCGCGAGCTGGCGCGCCTGCTCTCCGCGCTGGGTCGACACGACGCCGCGCGCGCGGAGCTCGACGCGCTGGTCGCGCTGGCGCCGGACGCACCAGGCGTGCACGTCGAGCGCGCGCGCGCCGAACAGGCCGCGGGCGACGTCGCCGCGGCCGCGGCGGCGCT
>CBHYLO010000741.1:0-2052 GCA_966128675.1 uncultured bacterium
CGACGGCGACCACCGAAGAGCCGGCGTCCACGTGAACGCGCGCGCGGAAGGGCATCCCGGTGGTACCGCGCGCGGCGCCGCGAGTGCCAGCCCGCGCGCGGTGCGTCCGCTGGTGCAGCTGCACCATGCGACCCACGCCGGCGACGGGCATGCTGCGAGGCGCCACCGCTCCCATCATCCCGCCGAGGTCCGTCATGCGCCCACTCGTCGTCGCCACACTGCTCGTCCACCTCGCGGCCGCCGACGCCGCGCACGCGCAGGGCGGGCTGGTGGGACGCATGCGCCGTCGCGCGGAGGAGGCGCTCGCGGGCACGGGCGAGCGGAAGGGCGGGCTGCCCGCGGGCTTCGCGCGGCCGGAGTACGCGCTGACCGAGGCGCGCGTGTCCGCCATCCTGCGCGGCGCCGAGCGCGCCACGGCGGCGGCGGCGCGCAACCGCACGCTGCAGGAGGCCGCGTCGCGCCCGGGCACGCGCACGCCGTCGGCGGACGAGGCGGCGGCCGCGGCGCACGCGCGCTGCTCGCTGGAGGTGGGCGCGGCCCTCTCCGCGATGCGCCTGGGGCGCAGCGGCGCGGAGACGGACGCGACGCGCCGGCGCCTGCTGGAGCTGCAGCAGCGCGCCGAGCGCATGAACCGCGACCTCGCGGCGCAGCAGCGCGCGGGCCGGCCCATCGACGAGCGCGCGGCCATGCGCACGGCGCTCGCGACGACCGACACGATCGCGCGGCTGCTGGGGAGGTCGTGCCCGCCGCCGCCCGAGAGCGCGTGGAAGCTGGGCAGCGACGAGGACGACGAGCCGGAGCAGACGGCGCGCGAGGGCCCGCTGCCGGGCGAGCAGAACCCGGACTCGGTGTTCCGGAGCGAGGCGGGCCTCGACGACCGGCAGTGGGGCGTGGTGCGCGACAAGCTCATCGCGTTCTTCGAGGCGAGCGCGCGCGACGTCGCGCCCGCGGGCTTCGCGGACGACGAGGTGCGCGCGCTGCGCGCGGCGCTGCCGGCGCTGCAGCGGTACGGCGCGCAGCTGCAGGGCCGGAAGGGCTGGTGAGGCGCTCGTGATCGGCCGCAGGCGGCGCGCGGCGATGCTCGCCGCCGCGCTGCTCGTTCCCACGCTCCCGCCGTCGCGGCTGGCGGTGCGCACGGACGCGGGCTGGCACACGTGGTGGCGCGCCGCCGCCGCGCCCGCGACGTGGCCACCCGCCGCGCCGACGCTCGCGCGCGCGGTGCGCTGGCGTCCGGGCGCGGACGGCGTCGAGTGGGGCACGCTCGACCTCGCGGGCGACGGGAGCGCGTGGCGCGTGCACGTGCTCGTCGCGCGCGTGGATCCGCGGCGCGCGCGCCTGCGGCTCGACGGCGACGCGCTGTCGGGGCAGACGACGCGCCGCTGGAACGTCGAGCACGCGGACACCACGGGCACGCCGCTGCTGGCGTTCAACGCGGGGCAGTTCACCGACGCGGGCCCGTGGGGCTGGGTGGTGGACGCGGGCCGCGAGGTCGCGCCGCCGCGCCGCGCGCCGCTCGCGCCGGCGGTCGTGGCCGACAGCGCGGGCCGCATCCGCCTCGTGCCGCCCGACTCGATCGACGCGGTGCGCGACGCGGGCGGCATCGCGGCGGCGATCCAGTCGTATCCGATGCTGCTGGGCGCGGGCGGACGCGTGCCCGACGCGCTGCGCGCCGACGCCCGCGGCGTGGACGTCGCGCACCGCGACGCGCGACTCGCGCTCGGCCTCGACCGCGCGGGGCGCGTGCTGCTCGTGCTGACGCGCTTCCGCGCGCCGGGCGGACGCCTCGTGCCGCTGCCCGTGGGCCTCACCGTGCCGGAGCTCGCGGCGCTGATGGGCGCCCTCGGCTGCGAGCGCGCGGTGGCGCTGGACGGCGGCGTGTCGGGGCAGCTGCTCGTCCGAGAGCGCGACGGCCGTGCGCGGCGCTATCCGGGATGGCGCGACGTGCCGCTCGGCGTGCGCCTGGACGCACGATGAAGCGGAGGACGGAACGGCGGAGGACGGAACGGCGGAAGACGGTGGGGCGTGAGACGGAAGAGCGGACCCTTCGCGCTT
>CBHYLO010000742.1:0-2047 GCA_966128675.1 uncultured bacterium
GTCGGGGCCGGCGCGCTCGGCTACCACCACGTCCGCCTCCTGCGCGACCTCCCCGGCGCGCGCTTCGCGGGCTTCCACGAGCAGTCGGCCGAGCGGCGCGCGCAGGTCGCGTCGGAGCTCGGCGTGACGGCGTTCGAGTCGCTCGACGCGCTGCTGGACGCGTGCGACGCGCTCACGGTCGTGGTGCCGACGCCCGCGCACTACGCCGTCGCGCGCGCGGCGCTGGCGCGCGGCAAGCACCTGCTGATCGAGAAGCCCATCACCGCGACGCTCGACGAGGCCGACGAGCTGCTCGCGCTCGCGGCGCGGAACGGCGCGGTGGTGCAGACGGGGCACGTGGAGCGCTTCAACCGCGCCGTGCGCGCCGCGCTGCCGTTCGTGGACGCGCCGCGCTTCATCGAGAGCGACCGCCTGGCGCCCTTCTCGATGCGCGGCGCCGACGTCGCCGTCGTGCTCGACCTGATGATCCACGACATCGACCTCGTGCGCACGCTCGTGGGGTCGCACGTCAGCGAGGTGCGCGCGACCGGCGTCGGCGTGCTGACGCCGACGGTCGACATCGCGAACGCGCGCCTCGCCTTCGAGTCGGGCGCCGTCGCGAACATCACGGCCAGCCGCGTGTCGCGCGAGCGGCTGCGCAAGATCCGCATCTTCCAGCAGAGCGGCTACCTCTCCCTCGACCTCGCGGCGGGCCACGGGGAGTTCTTCCGCCTGCGCGGAGACGTGGACCTGGCGAAGGTCGCGGCCAGCGTCGCGCCGTCGGCCGGCGTGCCCGCCGGCCCGCTGGACCTCGCGATGTTCGTCGAGCGCGTGCCGCTGGATGCGCCGGAGGGCGAGCCGCTGCGCCTCGAGTTCGAGAGCTTCGTGGCGGCGATCCGCGGCGAGGCGCCGCCGACGGTCACGGGCGCGGACGGGCGCGAGGCGCTGGACGTCGCGCTCCGCATCGTGAGCGAGATCGAGCGCACGCTCCCCGCGCTGCGCGGGGTCGTGGCGCAGCCGGCCGGCGCGCCGTGAGCGTGCCGGGTGTGAACGGCGCGCGGCGCGAGGTCCTGTTCGTCGCCGGCGAGGCGTCGGGCGACCTGCACGCCGCCGGCGTGGCGACCGCGCTCCAGAAGCTGCGGCCGGACCTGCACCTCACGGGCGTCGGCGGGCACCACATGCGCCAGGCCGGCGTCGAGCTGCTCGAGGACACCGGCCGCATGGCCGTCATGGGCTTCGTTGAGGTGCTGCGCCACGTGCCCGCGCACTACGCGCTGCTGCGGCGCCTGCGGGCCCGGCTGCAGAGCGGGCGCGTCGCGCTGCTCGTGCTCGTGGACTACCCCGGCTTCAACATGCGCGTGGCGGCCGAGGCGCGCCGCGCGGGCGTGCCCGTGCTGTACTTCATCACGCCGCAGGTGTGGGCGTGGCGGAAGAACCGGCTGGCGCGCATGGCGCAGGTGATCTCGCGCGCGGCGGTCATCCTCCCGTTCGAGGAGAAGCTGCTGCGCGAGCACGGGATCGACGCGACGTTCGTCGGCCATCCGCTGCTCGACCGCGCGGAGGGGCTGCCGACCTGCGAGGAGGCGCGCGCGCGGCTCGGCATCCCGCCCGACGGGCCGCTGCTGGCGCTCTTCCCGGGCAGCCGCGTGCAGGAGATCGAGCGGCATCTCGACGCCTTCGTGGCCACGGCGCGGCGGCTGGAGTCGGAAGTGAAGGGGCTGCGCGTGGTCGTCAGCGTCGCGCCCACGGTCACCATCGATCCCGCGCGCTGCCCGTATCCGATGGTGCAGTCCGGATCGCTCATGCTGCTGCGGGCGTCCACGGCGGCGCTGTGCAAGAGCGGCACGACGACGCTCGAGTCGGCCGTCGCGGGCTGCCCGCTCATCGTCGCGTATCGCACCAGCAGCTGGACCTACGCGATCGCCCGGCGCGTCGTCGAGATCCCGCGCATCGGCCTCGTGAACGTCGTCGCCGCGCGCGAGGTGGCGCGCGAGTTCGTGCAGGACGACGTGGAGCCCGCGGCGATGGCCGAGGCGCTGCTGCCGCTCCTGCGCGGCGGCTCGGAGCG
>CBHYLO010000743.1:0-2031 GCA_966128675.1 uncultured bacterium
GGCCGGACGCTGAGCGCCGAGATCCCCGCGCTGTTCGCCGTCGTGCGCTGACGCCAGCACACCCGCGACCGCCCGGCGGCGACGTCTTGCCGCCCGGCGGTCGTGGTCGCACAATTACCACAGAACACCGTTCGGCAGGCGCCGCGCGCCGATCGCCACCTCCACCGGACCCGAGTCCCATGCCGACCTACAAGGCGCCGCTCGACGACATCCGCTTCCTGCTCACCGAGGTCCTCGACGTCGAGCAGCTCTCGCGGCTGCCGGGCTACGAGGAGGCCACGCCGGACATGCTGCTGGCCGTGCTGGAGGAGGGCGCCAAGCTCTGCGAGCAGTTCCTCGCGCCCGTGAACCAGAGCGGCGACGCCGAGGGGTGCCGCTACGAGAACGGCGTCGTCACGACGCCGAAGGGCTTCCGCGAGGCGTACGACGAGTTCGTGAAGGGCGGCTGGCCCGCGATGACGGCGCCCGCGGAGTTCGGCGGGCAGGGGCTGCCGCACCTCACGCGCTTCGTGCTGAACGAGATGATGTGCGCGGCCAACCTCTCGTTCGCGATGTACCCGGAGCTCGGCCACGGCGTCGCGATGACGCTGGAGAAGTGGGGGAACGCGGAGCTCAAGCAGCGCTTCATGCCGCGGATCGTCGACGGCACGTGGACGGGCACGATGTGCCTCACCGAGGCGCACGCCGGCACGGACCTCGGCATCATCCGCACGAAGGCGGTGCCCGCGGGCGACGGCGCGTACAAGGTCACGGGCACGAAGATCTTCATCTCCGCCGGCGACCACGACCTGGCCGAGAACGTGATCCACCTCGTGCTGGCCAAGCTGCCCGACGCGCCGCCGGGGACGAAGGGGATCTCGATGTTCATCGTGCCCAAGTTCCTCCCCACCGAGGAGGGCGGCGTCGGCACCGCCAACGGCGTCACCTGCGGCTCCATCGAGCACAAGATGGGGATCAAGGGCAACGCGACGTGCGTCATGAACTTCGACGGCGCGACGGGCTGGCTGGTGGGCGAGGAGCACAAGGGCATGCGCGCGATGTTCACGATGATGAACGGCGCGCGCCTCGGCGTCGGCCTGCAGGGGCTCGGCCTCGCGGAGGTGGCGTACCAGAACGCGCTCGCCTACACGAAGGACCGCGTCCAGGGGCGCGCGCTCACCGGCAAGAAGGCGCCGGAGCAGGAGGCCGACCCGATCATCGTGCACCCCGACGTGCGCCGCATGCTGCTGACGCAGAAGGCGTACATCGAGGGCGAGCGCGCGCTCGCGTACTGGGTGGGGCAGCTGATCGACGTCGAGGAGAAGCATCCCGACGAGGAGAAGCGCCGCGAGGCCGAGGACCTGGTCGCGCTGATGACGCCGATCATCAAGGGCTTCCTCACCGACACCGGCTTCGAGAGCGCGAACCTCGCGCTGCAGTGCCTCGGCGGCCACGGCTACATCAAGGAGTACGGGCTGGAGCAGTTCGTCCGCGACGCGCGCATCGCGCAGATCTACGAGGGGACGAACGGCGTGCAGGCGCTCGACCTGATCGGCCGCAAGGTGCCGGAGGGGAACGGCCGGCTGCTGCGCCGCTTCCTGGCGGTGGTGCAGGCGGACCTCAAGGACGCGCAGGCGGACGCGCGCGTGTCCGACCTCGCCGCGCAGCTGGGCGACGCGGTGCGCAAGACGCAGGAGAGCATCATGACGGTCATCCAGAAGGCGATGCAGAACCCCGACGAGGCGGGCGCCGCGGCGACCGACTTCCTGCGGATGATGGGGCTGGTCGCGACGGGCTGGATGTGGCTGAAGATGGCGCGCGTGGCGCTGGACCGGTCGGCGGGCGGGGCGGGCAACGGCGACGCGCGCTTCTACGACGCGAAGGTGAAGACGGCGCGCTTCTACTTCGCGAAGCTGCTGCCGCAGGTGGACGCGCTGGCGGCGACGATGCAGAGCGGCGCGGCGACGGTGATGGAGCTGGAGGCCGCGGCGTTCTGACGCGGCCGTCCGACGCGGCGGGTCGCGGGCGCGCGACGCCGCGGCCGGCGTCTTG
>CBHYLO010000744.1:0-2012 GCA_966128675.1 uncultured bacterium
ACTTCAACGGCTGGGATCCGCACGCCACCCCGCTCGTCCGCCGCGACGACGGCACCTGGACGACGACCGTGCCGCTCGCGCCCGGCCGCCACGCCTACGCCTTCGTCGTGAACGACTCCAGTTGGATCCCGGACCCGCGCGTCCCCGTGACGCGCGACGTCGACTACGGGCGCGACCACTCGATCGTGGTCGTCGGGGCGCCGTGAGACGCGCGCTGCTGACGGTCGCGGCGCTGGCCCTGGCGCCGGCCGCCCGGGCGCAGGCGCCCGCCACGCCCGCGGGGCTCGCCACGCCGGGTGCGGCGCCGTCGATCGCGAGCGCGGTCGCGCGGCTGGAGGGGATCCCCGATCCGCGCGTGCGCCGCTTCGTCGCCGACGCGCTGGCCGACGCCGACCGGCGCGGCCTGCCGCTGGAGCCGCTCGTCGCGAAGGCGCTGGAGGGCGTCGAGAAGGAGGCGCCGCCGGCGCGCATCGAGGCGGCGGTGAAGGGGATGGTGCAGCGCCTCAGCGTCGCGCGCGATGCGCTGAAGCCGGCCGTCAGCGACCGCGAGGTGACCGCGGGCGCCGACGCACTGGCCATGGGCGTGCCGGCCGAGGTGCTGCGCGCCTTCCGCGAGCTGTCGCGTCGGCGCTCGACGGCCGTCGCGCTGGGCGTGCTGTCGCAGCTGGTGTCGCGCGGCGTGCCCGTGGCCGAGGCGACCCGCGGCGTGGGCAGGCTCGTCGAGCGCCGGGCCAGCGACTCGCAGCTGCTCGCCCTCAGTCAGGAGGTCCAGCGCGACCTCTCGCAGGGGATCGGGGCGGTGACGGCGCTGGAGCTGCGCACGCGCGCGCTGGTGGCGACGCTGCCGGCGCCGATCGCGCCGCTGCCGGCGACGCTCCAGGGCCCGGGCGCCGAAGGGGCGAACACGCCCGGCCGCGGCAGGCCCTGAGCCTCCCGTGAGCGCGCGCTGACGGACTTCCGTCACGCATAGGTCATTCGCGGGGTGGCGGCGGGGCGCGGCGATGCTATCGTGGCGGGGTGCGCCACCCGCCCCGCTCCCGCCGGCCCGTCCGGGCCGTCGCGCTGACCGCGCTCGCGCCGACGGCGCTCGCGCGGTCCGCGCCCGACGCGGGCGCGCAGCTGGTCCACCGGGTGAGCGTGGACGCCGGCGGCGCGACGCTGGACCAGGCCAACGTCGCGCGCGTGACCGCGCCGACGCTGGCCGCCAGCTGGCGCATCGCGGGCGAGGGCGCGGCGCTCGACTTCACCGGCGCCGCGACGCTCGCGTCGTCCGACCGGTGGGCGGCGCAGGGCGTGCTCGCCGGCGCGTGGACGCCGGGCCGCACGCGCGCCTGGGAGCTGGGCGGCGTGGCCACGGGGCTCCGCTATCGCGGCGGCGTGCCGGCCGCGCACCTGCTGGGGCTCGCGCGCCGTCGGCTCGACGGGGAGCGGTGGGGCGGGTGGGGCGCCTGGGTGGGCGCCGGCGGCGGCTTCCTCACGCGCGAGGGGCTGCAGGCGCCCATCGCCGCGGCCGACGGCGGCGTCTGGTGGCACGGCCGCGGCCCGACGCTCTCGCTCGCCCTCGCGGCGCAGCGGGCGCGCCTGGACAGCACGATCCCGGCGCCGACGACGGGCGGCGCGCCCTACGGCATCGTCGTCGCGGCGCCGGTGGGGCTGAACGCGGCGCCGCCCGCCCTCGCCGCGGTCGCGCCGTCGGTGCGGCCGCTGCTGGCGATGGACCTGACGGCCGCGGTCGAGTGGCGCGGCCCGCGCGGCGAGCTCGCGCTGTCGTCGGGCGTCCGGCGCGCGCCGGCGCAGTTCGCGGGCTACCGCGGGATCGCGCTCGCCTCGGGCGTGTGGTGGGCGCTGCCGCGCGTGGGCGTGGTCGCGTCGGCCGGCGACCAGATGGCCGACCCGCTGCGCGGCATGCCCGCGGTGCGTCACCTGTCGCTGGGGCTGCGCTGGCGCGTCGCGCCCGCCGGCCGCGAGGCCCGCGTCGCCGCCCCGCCGCCGTCCCCGCCGCCCGTGGCCAC
>CBHYLO010000745.1:0-2006 GCA_966128675.1 uncultured bacterium
TGCTCGTGCCGGGGAGCGTGGGCTACCGCAGCCTGTCGTCGGTCATGGAGCGGCAGACGGTGGCGGGCATCGAGACGGCGTTCAGCATGCTCCTGACGGCGGTCGCTCTGGTGGCGGGGCTGCTGATCGCGGGCGTGGTCGCGCCGGAGCCGAAGCTGCGGGCGTGATCCGCGGTTGCCGACTGCGTTCGAACGGCGAAGGCAACGGCATTAGACAGGATTGTCAGGATTCGCAGGATTGACAGGATTCATGGCGCCGCGTGGTGCGAGAGCGCGTGCCGCCATGCGAAGCGGCGAACCCTGTAAATCCTGTCAATCCTGATAATCCTGTCCAAAGCAGTTTTGGTCCGGCGCGCGATCACGCGCTACGCGCCCGGCGCGACGGACGCCGGCTCCGCCACCTCAGCCGCCACGCCGCACGTCGGGCAGTACGGATAGAACGCGTTCTTCCGCGTCCCGCACGCGCGGCACTCGTCGTAGAGGTGCATGCCGCAGTGCACGCAGTAGTTGGCCGGCGTGCCGCCGACCGGGGCGGCACCCGGCTTCGCGCCCGCGACGCCGACGATCGCCCGCTCGCAGTTCGGGCAGACGCCGGCGGCCATGCGGCGGATCGCCTCCTCGTGCCCCAGGTGCCGGCGGCGCTCCTGGTCGGTCTGCGCCTCGACCTCGGCGCGGCGCGCGACGTAGCGGCGCATCGCGCGGATGACCCACACGCCCGCGACGGCGCTCGCCAGCACGCCCACGCCGTAGCGCACGTAGCCGCCGTAGCTCGGCAGGTACGGCACCAGCTCGACGAAGAACGCGAATAGCGCGAACAGCACGAAGCCGCGCGCCAGCGGCCAGTACTCGCTCTTCCGCTTGCGCGCCACGAGCCAGCCGGCGACCACCAGCAGCGGCAGCGTCAGCGCCAGCCGCACGAGGAAGACGCGCAGCTCCTGCCAGAAGGTGGCCCGCGCGTGGCGCTCGCGCGCGTCGGTCATCACCGCGTCCTCCGCGCGGTCGCGCCGCTCGCGCGCCTGCTGGATGCGGAGGAGGTCGGCGTCCAGCCGCTCGACGTCGGCCTGCGCGGCGCGCGCGCCGGCGCCCAGCTGGTCGAGCGCGCGCGTGCGCTGGAGGACCTCGGGGTCCTGCCGCGGGTCGGTGGTCGCGGTGCGCGTCGAGATCCAGCTCTGGAAGCTCGCGCGCCCGGCCTGGTAGGCGTTCTCGGAGGCGGTGAGCGTCAGCTGCGCGCGCTCGTGCTCGGCCGTGCGCTCGAGCTCCAGGCGCGCCAGCGAGTCGCGGGTCGCGCGCAGCCGCGCCGCGACGGCGGGATCGACGAACCGCTCGACCTCGAGGCGCTGCTGCACGCCGGGCAGGTCGGCGACCAGCTTGCCGCCGAAGCCGATGAGGAAGCTCGCGAACAGGAACGAGACGGCCCAGCCGGCGAGCGCGAACAGCCGCTCGGGGACGCGCAGGCTGCGGAACATGCGGGACGCGGTGGGGGACGGGCTGCGGAGGTGCGACCAAGGTACGAGCCCCGGCCGGCACGCGCCGCCCCCACGCGGGTCGATCCCGTCACGCGCGCCGGACGACCGTCACTCGCATGGAGCACGAGGCCCTCACCGGCGCGATCATCGGCGGCGCGATGCGCGTGCACCGCGCGCTCGGCCCGGGCTACCTGGAGGCCGTCTACCTGCGCGCGCTCGCGTGGGAGCTGCGCCTGGCGGGCCACGCCGTCGACTGCGAGCGCCGGCTCACGGTGCGCTACCGCGGCTGCGCGGTCGGCGTGTTCGTGCCGGACCTGATCGTCGAGGAACGCGTGATCGTGGAGATCAAGGCCGTCGAGCGGCTCGTCGCGGCGCACGAGGCGCAGCTGGTGAACTATCTCAAGACCACCGGGATCGAGACCGGGCTGCTGCTGAACTTCGGTACGCTGAGCCTGCAGGTCCGACGAAAGTTCAGGGATCGGTTACAGCGACACCTCGGACAGGATTATCAGGATTGACAGGATTCACAGGATTGGGGGCG
>CBHYLO010000746.1:0-2004 GCA_966128675.1 uncultured bacterium
CGAACGACTCGTGGGGACTACGGATGCTCCGGATGGAGCGGATGAGACGGATCGCGCCTCGGCGTGCACGGGCCGTCGCCGCCACGCGGAGCGATCCGGAGGATCCGTTCACATCCGGAGCCTCCGCATCCCCTCGTTCGCCGACCCGTGCCCGGCGCGCCGACCCGTCCCGGGTTCAGGATCCGCAGCCCGCCGTCCGCAGCCCTAGTAGGTCTCCCACAGCCCCGGCGTCGCCAGCTCCACCAGGTGCCCGTCGGGGTCGCGGAGATACAGGCACGTCGCGCCGCGCTCCGCGTGCACGCGGCTCTCGACCGCGACGCCGAGCGCGGCGAGGTGCGCCTCCCATGCCTCGCGCGCGTCGGCGGGGATCGCGAAGCAGACGTGCATGCGCCCCTGCGCGTCGTGCGGCGGCACCACGCCGCCGGGCACCTCGCTGGGCGCGTCCGATGCGCCGACGCGGAAGAGCAGCAGCACCTGCCGCCCCGCGACGTCCAGCGCCCGCATCCGGTCCGCCTCGGCCAGCAGCTCGCGCGCGCCGAGCAGGCGCTGGTAGAAGGTGGACGCCCGCTCCAGGTCCGCGACGTAGAGCGCCGTCTCGAGCACGCCGGTGAGTGGCGGCATTCAGCCCTGCACGGCCGCCGCGGGCCCCTGCGCGTCGGCGGCGCCGCGGCGCGCGTCCATCGCCTCGCCGGTCGCGCGCGCGGCCTCCGCCGGGCCGTCGGGCACATTCTCCGTGCGGGCCAGCAGCTGCTCGACGTAGGCGGCCTGCGGCTCGCCGCGATGCGCGTCCAGCCACCGCTCGAACAGGGCGCGGCTCTCGGCCGCCAGCACGCCGCCGACGATGCGCGGCATCTGGCTCTCGGGGCTCTCGGGCGGGCGCACGCGCGCAGTGCCGTTGTCGGCCGGCGCGTCGAGCGCGAAGACGATCGTGTCGACCGCGCTCTCCATCGCCGCGCCGGTGCACATCACGCACGGCTCCAGCGTGCTCACCATCAGCAGGTCGCGCGCGTCCAGCGGGACGCGCCCCGCCAGCGCGCGGAACGCGAGGATCTCCGCGTGCGCGGTCTTGTCCTGCGTGCGCTGCATCGCGTTGTGCGCGCGCGCCAGCACCTGCCCGTCGCCGTCGGCGATGACGCAGCCGATGGGCGCCTCGCCCGCGTCCATCCCCTCCCGCGCCACCGCGAGCGCGTCGCGCATCAGCCGCTCCAGCAGGTCGGACGTCAGGCGCGCGCGGCCGGGCGACGCCACGCGCAGCGCCTCGTCCAGCTCCGCGCGCAGGTGCGCGACGTCGCGCCACGTGCGGCGCGCGCCCGCGGACACCAGCGCCCGCTCGTCGAAGCCGAGCCCGGACGAGAGCACGCCGAGCGTGAGCACGCCGGCGCGCTTGGCGGAGAGCGCGTCGTACGGCGTGTCGCCCACCATCGCGCACTCCGCCGGCGAGAGGCCCAGGCGCTCGACGGCGGCGATCACCGGGTCGGGATACGGCTTCGAGTGCTCGACGTCGCTCTTGCCGACGACGACGTCCATCAGCTCCCGCAGGTCGTCGCCTGCGCTGGCGAAGGTCGCGTCGAGGTGCTCGTTCCCCGACGACGTGGCGAGCGCCGTGCGGATGCCGCGCCGCCGCAGCTCCTCCAGCAGCGCGCGCGCGCCGTCGAACGGGCGCAGGCGCCGCTCCTTCGTGAGGCGCAGGTACTCCTCCTTCGACGCCTCGCGCAGCGCCTCGCCGTCCTTCGCCTCCGCCTCGTCCCCCAGCACGTCGGGCACGAGGTTGTCGCCGCCCTTGCCGATCTCCGGCCCGATGCGATCGGCGTGCACCTTGTAGCCGTGGCGCGCGAACGCGCGCACCCAGGCTTCTACATGCGCCGCGTTGGTGTCGACGAGGGTGCCGTCGAGATCGAACAGAAGGGCGCTCAACATCGGAAGACGGTGGGGCGGGGGGCGGGACGCGGGGGGGCGCGAGGAGGGGGTGCGGGAGCACCGCGCGGGGGGGCGACGGCCGCTCAG
>CBHYLO010000747.1:0-1998 GCA_966128675.1 uncultured bacterium
GTCGGCGCCCGCTCGGCGCGCCGCGCGATGGCCGCCCGCGCCGTCGCGCGCGCCTCGCCCGCGTCGGCCGCCGGCGGCAGCGGCAGCTCGCGGCTCACGGCCCGCGTGGGCGTGGGGGTGTTGGTCTGCGCGCCGGCGCCCGCCGTGCCGGCGAGCAGCAGGGCGGCGAGCGCGGCGACGTGGCGGGGCGACACGACGGTCTGGAGGAAGGACCGAGTGGGGCGACGCATGGGAGAGGTTGAGCGGGCGCTCCCGCGCGCATCCGGAAGGGACGCGCGCCCGGAGGCGCGACCGAGCGTTGGGACAGCGGGCGCCGGGAAAGGGTTTGCACGGCGGCGCGCCGGATGGGTCAGCGCGATGTCAACGAATCGTTCGGGGCGCGCACGTCGAGGCGGCTACACGTGAGCCCGCGGGCGCGTTACTCTCCGGCGTGCCGCTCCCTGCCCTCGTCGCCACCCGCTACGTCCAGCCCCTGCGCGAGGGGGGCTCGCTGCCGGCGGTCGTCGACACGGCCGACGACGGCGGGCTGTGGGTCGCGAAGTTCCGCGGCGCGGGCCAGGGCGCGCGCGTGCTGATCGCCGAGCTGGTGGTGGGCGGGCTGGCGCGCGCGCTCGGGCTGCCGGTGCCGGCGCTCGCGCTGCTGGAGCTGCCGCCCGAGTTCGGCCGCATGGAGCGCGACTCCGAGATCCAGGAGCTGCTGCGCAAGAGCGTCGGGTGCAACATCGGGATGCGCTACCTGGACGGCGCGTTCAACTTCGACGCGATGGCCGCGGGCGACCTGATCGACGCCGACCTCGCGGCGCGCATCGTCTGGTTCGACGCGTTCACGACGAACATGGACCGCACCGCGCGCAACCCGAACCTGCTCGTGTGGCAGCGGCGGCCGTGGCTCATCGACCACGGCGCGGCGCTCTACGTGCACCACGACTGGCGCGGCGTGGACGAGGCGCGCACGCGCGCGCCCTTCCCGCTCGTGAAGCAGCACGTGCTGCTGGCGGCCAGCGGCGACCTCGCGGCTGCCGACGCCGCGCTCGCGCCGCAGGTGACGGAGGCGCTGCTCGCCGGCGTGCTGGCCGACGTGCCCGACACGCTGTTCGACGATCCGTCGGGCCCCGTGGGCGCGGGCGAGCTGCCGAGCGCGGAGGCGGCGCGCGCGCGCTACGTGGAGTACCTGACGACGCGCGTGCGCGCGCCGCGCGCGTTCGTGGAGACGGCGATCGCCGCGCAGGCGGACGCGCGCCGCGCGCCGCCGCAGCGGCTGCAGGCGCGCCGGTGAGCGCCGTGTCGCACCACGCGTCGCCTCCGGCCGCCTGGGTGGCCTACGACTTCGCGGTGCTGCGCGCGGTCGCGCATCCGCACCTCGGCACCTTCGTGCCGATCGGCGTGGTGGTGCACGCGCGCACGGCGGAGTACCTGGCGCTGCGCACGCTGCGCGAGGCGGCGCTGCGCGCGCGCGTCCCCGACGTGGACGCGGAGCTGCTGGCGCGCTACCTGGACGCGTGCGAGGCGGTGTGCCGCGGCGATCCGGCGGCGGGCCCGGTCGCGCTGGCGCCGCCGTCGGAGCGCTTCCACTGGATCACGGCCCCGCGCTCGGACGTGATCCAGTCGTCGCCGGTGCACGGCGGGCTGTGCGACGATCCCGCGCGCGCGCTGGACCGCCTGTACGCCGAGTACGTGGGCTGACGCCCGCCCCCGTCAGTGCGGGATGGGCGCCGGGGGCCCGGACTCGCGCTCGACGACGATGGTCCAGCGCGCCGCCATCGCCGCGATGCTGCCGATGGTCGCCCACAGCGGGAGCAGCAGCGCGCCGACGACGCCCGCGGTGAGCGGCACGTCGAGCACCGTGCGCCCCTCGCTGTTCTTGATGACGATCCGCCGCACGTTGCCGGCGCGGATGATGTTCTTGACCGTCTGCAGCAGCTCGCTGCCGGTGGCCTGGATCTCTTCGATGATGGGGGGGCGCTGGCCGGTCGTCATCGCATGCCTCGGGTCGGGTCG
>CBHYLO010000748.1:0-1996 GCA_966128675.1 uncultured bacterium
TGCGGCATGGCGTCGCGGGCTGGCGCGCCGATCCGGTGGGCAGCGCGGTCACCCTGCTCGACGCGCTGACGCCGCTCGTCGCGCCGGGCGCCGCGCCGGGCACGGGCTGGGCGCTCGCGCCGGGCGTGGCGATCCGCTACGGCAGCGACGCGGGACGCCTGCGCCTCGCGCTCGACGTCGCCCTGAACGCGGCGCTCGGCCCCGCGCCCGCGACGCCGGTCGCCACGCGCGTGCTCGCGGGGCTGCTCGTCGGGCCCACCGGCAGCGCCGCGCCGATCCTCGAAGCCGGCGTCACGGTCGCGGGACGCGGGCTGCAGCTCGGCATCGCGCCCGGCGTGCGCGTGGATCTGCTGCGGCCACCGCCGGCGGTGCCGCTGCAGCTGTATCCGAACGGTCCCGGCCTCGGCGCCGCGCTGGGCGCGGTCGCGGAGTCGGTGCTGCCGCCCGTGCTCAACGCGCTCGCGGGCCACCGCACCGACGCGGGCAGCTCGCTGCTGAAGGACGTCGGCGTCGCGGTGTTCGACCTCGGCGGCGCGATGGCGCTGCGGGACGGCGACCAGTTCACCGCCGCGAAGCTGTCCGAGCTCGCGGCCGATCCCGCCGCGCGGCTGTCGGCGCGGCTGCCGCACCTCGTGAACGCGGGCGCCGCGGCGCTCGCACAGGCGCTCGATCCCGCGGCGGCGCGCGTCGCGGTGGGTGGTCCCACCGACGGGAAGCTCACGCTCGGCTTCGGCGGCACGGGCGCGGCGACCGCGCGCCCGGTGCGCGTGGTGCTCGACGGCGCGGCGTCCGCGATCGTGCTGCAGGCGACGCTCGCGCTCCCCGACGTCGGCAACGTCGTGATCGAGGAGCTGCGCCTCTCGGCCGGCGGCGTGCGCATCGCGGCGCGCATCGGCCCCGCACCCATCACCGTCGGCGCGCTCGTGCTGCGCCCGCTGGTCGTGGTGCGCGCGGGCGTGTCCGGCGCGGGCTTCACGCGCGCGCTCGGCATCGGCCTCGCCTTCGACGACGCGGCCGCCAGCTCGGTGGAGTTCCGCTGGGGACTCGACGCCACGCCGCCGTCGCTGCGCGTGATCACGCGCGGTGCGGCGGGCGAGGTGCCCGACGGCACGCCGCTGGTCGTCGCGACGCGGCTGCTCGCGGTGGCGGCGTCGCTGGCCGGCAGCGTGGCCGTCGAGCGGCTGCGCCCCGTGCTGCCGCCGCGCGCGCGCGGCGCGCTGCGCGGCGTGATCTTCACCGACGTCGCCGCGTCCACCGCGCTCGACCCGCAGCTGTTCCTCGACCTCGCCGACGGCATGCGGATGCTGGCGCGGCTGGAGCGGCTGCTGCTCAACCTCGCGACCGCGCCGGCCGCCGACGGCGGCCCGCTGTCGCTGACGATCGACGGCACGGTGACGATCGCGCTCGCCGGGCGCGACGTGGGCGGCGGCCGCACGCAGCTCGGCGTCGGCGTGTCGCTCGTGCCGAACAAGCGCTACGCGATCGCCAGCGGCGACCCGACCGTCGAGCTGGAGGTCGACGCGTCGTGGGTCGATCCGGTCGTGCCGCCGGGGCTCACCATCTACGCCGTCGAGGCCACGACGGGCGGCGTGCCGACGTTCGCGTTCGTGCCCGCGGTGCAGATCGGCGGCATCGGGCTCCGCTTCTCGAAGCAGAGCGGCCCGCTGCTCGACCTGGGCGGCGTGTCGCTCGACGCGATCGCGGTGCACGTGTACGGCGAGGCCGCGGCCGCGGGCGTCGGCGCGGGCGTGCAGCTGGAGCTCGCGGGCTTCGCGATCTCGCCCGCCGGCGCGGGCGGCTCCAACGCGGTCGCCAACGGGATCCTCAGCGAGGCGGGCAGCGCGGGCACGGCGAACCGGCCCGCGTTCAGCCCCACGCTCGCGGTGCAGAAGCATCCGGGCGGGAACGCCGGCGTGTCGTTCCGCGCAGGCAGGCCGCCCGGCCCGTGGTGGGTCGTCGTGGAGCGGCAGCTCGGCCCGCTCTACGTCGAGCAGGT
>CBHYLO010000749.1:0-1993 GCA_966128675.1 uncultured bacterium
CGGCGGCGGTGAGCGGCGCGGGCGCGGGTGCGGCGGCGGGTGCCTGCGCGCGGAGCGCGGGGGCGGCGGGGACCAGCAGCGGCAGCGCGGCGGCGAGCCGGCGCGCGCGCGAGAGGCGGGAGCGATGCATGCGGATCGATACCGTCCGGCCGCCGCCGGACACATGGGTCAGCTGTCCCAGGGCGATCCCCGCCCGCGGCACCGGCCATGCTGCAGCACGCAGGCGCACCCGATGCCCTCGCCCCGACGCCGCGCGGAGCCCGATGTCGCCATGATCTCCAACCCGGACCTCCGTCCGTGATCCGCGACGCGCTCGCGGTCGCGCTGGGCGTCGCGGCCGGCGTCGGTGGCGCGGCGGGCGTGTCCGCACGCCTGTCGACGCGCGCGATACCCGTGCAGCCGCGCGTGCAGGCGGACGTGCCGGCGGACGTGGAGGCGCCGGCTGCGGCGCCGCGCAACGTCGTCGTCATCCTCAGCGACGACCACCGCTACGACCTGATGGGCTTCATGCCCGGCGCGCCGCGGTGGCTGCGCACGCCGTCGCTGGACCGCATGCGGCGCGAGGGCGCGCACGTGCGCAACGCCTTCGTGACGACGGCGCTCTGCTCGCCCAGCCGCGCGTCGATCCTCACGGGGCAGTACGCGCACCGTCACGGCGTGGTGGACAACACGTCGCCGATCCCCGCGGGCACCGTGTTCTTCCCGCAGCACCTGCAGCGCGCCGGCCACGCGACGGCGTACATCGGCAAGTGGCACATGGGCGAGGACCAGGGGAGCGACCAGCCGCGCCCGGGCTTCGACCACTGGATCAGCTTCCGCGGGCAGGGCGTCTACACCGATCCGACGCTGAACGTGAACGGCCGCACCGGGCAGGTGCGCGGCTACACGACGGACATCCTCACCGACTCCGCGGTCGCGTGGCTGCGTCGGCGGGGGCGGGGCGCGGCCGCGAAGCCGTTCTTCCTGGTGGTGGCGCACAAGGCGACGCACGCCGAGTTCGTGCCGGCGCCGCGCCACGCGGGGCGCTACGCGAGCGCGCCCATCCCGTACCCGCCGACGATGGCGCGCACCGAGGCCAACGCGCGCGGCAAGCCGCGCTGGGTGCTGGAGCAGCGCAACAGCTGGCACGGCGTCGACTTCCCGTACCACGGCGCGCTCGACTTCGACCAGTTCTACCGCCGCTACGCGGAGACGCTGCTGGCGCTGGACGACGGGGTGGGCCGCGTGCTCGACGAGCTGCAGCGCTCGGGGCTCGCGCGCTCGACGCTCGTGCTCTACATGAGCGACAACGGCTTCGTGCTGGGCGAGCACGGGCTCATCGACAAGCGGCACGCGTACGAGGAGTCGATGCGCATCCCGATGCTCGCCTGGGCGCCGGGGTGGATCGCGCCCGGCAGCACGGTCGAGACGAACGTCCGCAACATCGACGTCGCGCCGACGCTGCTGGAGCTGGCCGGCGTGCCCTGGCCCGCCGGCGTCGCGCTGGACGGCCGATCGGTCCTCGGCGCGCTGCGCGGCGCGCCGCCGGCGGCGACGGGCGAGTTCCTCTACGAGTACTACTGGGAGTACGCGTTCCCGCACACGCCCACGACCTTCGCGCTGCGCGGCGACCGCTTCAAGTACATCCAGTACCACGGCGTGTGGGACACGAACGAGCTGTACGACCTGCGCACCGACTCGCTGGAGCAGCACAACCTCGTGGACGTGCCGCTGTACCGCGACACGGTGCTGGCGATGCGCCGGCGGCTGTTCGACCAGCTCGAGCGCACGGGCGGGATGCAGATCCCGCTGCGGCGCGGCGACTGGCAGGCGGCGGAGCGGCGGCTGCCGTGAGCGCGCGGCGCACGGCGGTCCTCGCGCTGGCCGGCGCCGTCGCGGGCGCGCTGTCGTACGTGGGCGCGCGCGCGCCGCTCGCGTCGGCGCCCCATGCGGTCGTGGTGCCGGCGGGCATGGTTCACGTGCCGGGCGGCGTCGTGCACGTGGGCGACGCGCG
>CBHYLO010000750.1:0-1987 GCA_966128675.1 uncultured bacterium
GCGGGGGGGTGCGTGGGGGGGGGGTTTTCTTGGGTGTGCCGCGCCCCCGCCACCTCAACGCGGGGGGCGGGGGGCGGGGCAACCCCCGCCCCCCCCCCCGCAGCCCGCAGATCGCCGTTAGCTTCAGGGCATGCCGAGCGTCCCCTTCGACCAGCTGCCCGACGACGCCCGCGTGTGGGTGTTCGCCGCGGCCGATCCCGTGCGCGGCGCTGCGGCCGAGTCGCTGCTCGCGCGCGTCGACCAGTTCCTGTCCGTGTGGTCCGCGCACGGCGTGCCGCTGCGCTGCGCGCGCGACTGGCGCGACGACCGCTTCCTCGCCGTCGGCGTCGACCAGTCCGTCGAGGGCGCGTCCGGCTGCTCGATCGACGGGATGTTCCGCGCGCTGCACGCGCTCGAGCCCGTGCTCGGCACCACGCTGCTCGGCGGCGGCCGCGTCTACTGGCGCGACGACGCGGGCGACGTGCAGGTCGCCGACCGCGACGCGTTCGCGGCGCGCAGCGGCGGCGCCGCCGACCGGCCGGTGTTCGACACCACCGTCACCACCGCGCGCGACTGGCGCACGCGCTTCGAGCGTCCGCTGCGCGAGTCCTGGCACGCACAGCTCGTGGGCTGACGGAGGCGCGCCCGTGACGACGCCCCGCATGACCGACGAGGTGCGCGCCTGGCTGCAGGGCTTCCCCTCGCGCGGCCTCGTCGACCACCTCGGCATCGACGTGATCGAGGCCGAGCCGTCGCGCGTGGTCGCGACGATGTCGGTCGAGCAGCGCGTGCACCAGCCGTACGGGCTCCTGCACGGCGGCGCCTCGGTCGCGCTGGCCGAGAGCGTGGCCTCCATCGCGGCGTCGCTCAACATCGACCGCGCGCGCTTCATGGCCGTCGGCCTCGAGATCAACGCCAACCACCTGCGCTCCGTGCGCGACGGCGTGGTGAAGGCGGTCGGCACGCCCGTGCACCTCGGCCGCAGCACGCAGGTGTGGGAGATCCGGATCAGCGACGCGCGCGAGCGTCTCGTGTGCATCTCGCGCTGCACGCTCGCCGTCGTGCCGCTGGCGCGCGACCCGGCGTAGGCGGGCGCGGCCCCGGCGGCGTCTACGCCCGCGCCTCGCGCCGCTCGAGGTGCGCCACGACGTCCGCCGCCAGCGTGCGCAGCGTCGCGATGTCCGCGTCGGCGAACTCCCGCGGCTCCGCGCCCGCGACGCACAGCGTGCCGACCGCCACGCCGCGCGACGTGACCAGCGGGACGCCCGCGTAGCAGCGCAGGTTGTCCATCGTCACCGGCGGCGTCTCGCGCACCAGCGGATGCACGGTCGCGTCCTCCACCACGAACGGCGACCGCGACGCGACCGCGAAGCGGCAGAAGCTCCACTCCACGGGCCCGCCCTGCGCCTCGGCCATCCAGCCGTCGAGGCCCGTGTGCGCGAGGAAGAACTGCGCCTCGTCGAGCACGATGGTCACGAGGCCGATGGGCAGCGCCAGCGCGCCCGCCGCGGCGCGCACCGCCGCCGCCAGCACCGCGTCGGCGGCCGGCTGGTCCAGGCCGAGGCGTGCGACCTCCGCCAGCCGCGCCCCGTCGTAGACGGCGGCGGCCTCGGGGCCGGTGAGCGACGCCGCGGCGCGCGGCACGGGCTCGGGAGCGTGTCTCACGGGACGGACGGCGCCGAGCGGCGCCGCAGCACGAGGTGGGTCGCGAGCCGGATCGCGAACGAGCGGCCGATGACGCGCGTCACGCCGTCCTGCTGCGCGAGCACGTCGGCGACCCGCGCGAGCGCGCCGGGCGGGAAGGGCGCATCCTCGGCGCGCCGGCCAACCGTCCGCAGCGCGTCCGCGAGGACGGCCGCGGCCCGCTCGGCCCCGAACGGGCGCGTCAGCGCCAGCAGCAGGTCGGCCTCGCTGGGCGCCGGCAGCTCGTAGCCGGGGATGCGCATGGCGCGCGCGGGGGGCGTCGCGGTCATCGACCCAGGTCCGACGACCTGTCTGGGGAACCTCG
>CBHYLO010000751.1:0-1982 GCA_966128675.1 uncultured bacterium
AACTACCGGATTACGCTCCGCGTGGTGCACGGCACGTCGCCGCCACCCGAGAGGTAATCCGGCTCTTGTCCGTTCAATCCGTCGTAATCCTGTCTGAAGCAGTTCAGGGTCCGGCGCGAAGTGCGCCGCTCACGTCCGCAGCTTCGGCTCCGGCGCGACGACGCCCCCGATCAGCAGCCCCGCCACCAGCGCCACCGCCGTCAGGATCATGCTGAACGCCGTCTCGATCCCGGCGACCGTCTGCCGCTCCATCAGCGACGACAGGCTGCGGTAGCCCACGCTCCCCGGCACGAGCAGCAGGATCCCCGGCACCAGCACCACCGCCGACGGCCGGCGCTGCCAGCGCTCGTACGCGCTGCTCGCCAGCGCCACCGCGAACGCGCCCGCGAACGTCCCCAGCTCGACGCCCAGGCTCGCCGCGCCCACGCGCCCGCACACCACGCCGAGCACGCCCGCGGCGACGATCCAGGCCGCGTCGCGCGGCGCGGCGCGCAGGATCGCCACCGACGCCAGCGGCGCGAGCACCAGGGCGATGATCCCCGCCCATCCCGGCAGCGCCGTCGCCGGCACGCTCGCCATCGCGCCGAACAGCGCCGCCCCCAGCCGCGTGCCGAGCGCCACGCCGAAGACGACGCCGAGCAGCGTCATGAACGCGCCGCTGATGCGCGCCGTGCCCGCGGCGAGGTTGCGCGTCGCCAGCTCGCTGATCGCCGTCGTCAGCGTGAGCCCCGGCATCAGCACGATCAGCCCCGCCAGCGTCGTGACGAACATCGACAGCGGGCCCACCAGCCGCGCCAGCGCGATCGCCATCGCGCTCACCAGGAACGCCGCCACCGACTCGAACACGCGCCCCAGCCGCGGATGCCGCCCCGCGAGCAGCGCGAACGCGCCCAGCCCGAGCCCGAGCAGCGTCGCGACGCCGATCTCGCGCCACCCGCCGCCCAGGAACTGGCACACCGCGCCCGAGAGGACGCCGTGCGCCAGCGTCACGAGCGCCGGCCCGTACGCCGACGGCGCGGCGACGATGCGCACGATCGCCGCCATCCCGTCCTCCGGCGAGACGCGCCCCGTCGCCACCTCGCCGGCGACGTGCTCCAGCTCCGCGAGCTTGCCGAGGTTCACCTCGCCCGGGTCGACGCGCAGCAGGTGCGAGCGCTGCCGCTCCTCCGGCCCGAACGCCGCCATGATCGACGTCGGCGACGAGAAGAACGCGTGGCCATGCAGCCCCAGGCGGTCCGAGACCGCGCCCAGCACGTCCTCCAGGCGCGGCGCCGAGTAGCCGTACACGTGGAGCGCGCGCGCCAGCTGCAGCACGAAGCCCACCGCGCGCGGATCGGGCTCGCCGCGGCGGCGCTCCACGAACGGCGCGGGCGGCGGGGCGACGGGCAGGTCGGGCGTACGATCGGGCGTGCGGTCGGGCGATGCGGCCACCAGGTCTCCGGCAGAGGGCGCCGAAGTGTAATCGCCCCGCGGGGGGCGCCACGCGCCCGTCACGCGCCCGTCACTCGTGCAGCCGCAGCTCCAGCCACGCGCGCGCCCGCAGCCAGTCGCGGTGCACCGTCCGGTCGCTCACCCCCAGCACCTCGGCCGTCTCCGCCTCGTTCAGGCCGCCGAAGAAGCGGCACTCCACCACGCGGGGCAGCCGCGCGTCCACGAGGCCGAGCTGCACCAGCGCGTCGTCGAGGCCCAGCACCGTCAGCGCCCAGTCGTCGACGGGCGGCGCGTCCGCGAGGCGCGGGCCGGTGGCCGCGGCGAGCGTGCGGCGCGCGAGGTCCACCAGGACGCGGCGCAGCACGCGCGAGGCGAGCGCGCAGAAGTGCACGCGGTCGCGCGGCGCGGCGCGCTGCGGGTCCACCAGCGCGCCCCACGCCTCGCGCACCAGCGCGGTGGGCGCGAGCGGGTGGCCGTGGCGCGCGCGGGGCCGGTGGGGGGGCCCCCGGGCGGGGCGCGCGGCGTTGGCGGGCGCCGCCCGGCGGGGCGTG
>CBHYLO010000752.1:0-1976 GCA_966128675.1 uncultured bacterium
GCCCGCGACGATGGCCGTGCCGTAGAGCGACAGCCAGAGCGCGGGCACCACGTCGAGCGCGCCCGCGCGCCAGAGCGCGAGCGTCAGCAGCGCGCCGGCCAGCATCGGCGGCAGGAAGGCGAGGGCGAGCTTCTTGGCCGGGCCCACGAGCGCCGGCAGCTCGCTGCGCCGCGCCTTCCACACCGCGCCGGCGACGCTGGCGCCCAGCGCGAGCGGCGCGGCGGCCAGCCAGACGATGAGCCGCGCGCCCGCGTCCGGCTCGCGCGCCGCCAGCAGCGCCGCGCCCAGCCCCACCACGCCCGTGCCCGCGATGCCCCACCCCGAGACGGCGGTGACGCTGGCGGCGCGCTCCATCGTGCTGCGGATGAAGTGCAGGTTGTCCATCGCCCGCGCGTGGAGCTGCGGGGGATCGCCCCCGGCGGTGGCCGGCGCGTCCGGGCGGCGCGTGGGAGAGGCGGGCATGGGGGCAGGATGGCGCGACGCAGTGTTCGTGTCAAGTACTTCGTATTACAAAGTCGAGCGCGGACCGACGGCCCCGGGTGGCGCGTGCTTGACACGCCCCGGGGCGGGCCGGATGTTCGCGCGCCGGCCACGACGTCGCGGTCCGGCCTCGCAGTGACGACGCTCTCCCGGAGCGCCGCCGTGGTCCGTCCCCGCCTCCCTCGAGGTTGTCCCATGACGCTCCGGCACTTCTCGCGGCCGCTCGCCCTCGCCGCGGCCCTCGCGCTCGCCGCCTGCCAGGACGCCGCCGGCCCGACCACGCCCGCGACGCGGTCGCCCGGCGACGCCCCCAGCGCGGCGCGCTCGCCGCAGGCGCAGGCGCGGCTCGAGGCGCTCTTCCAGCGCACCTCGCCCGAGGTCATGGCGCTGCCCGGCACCGTGTTCGCCGATAACGACGAGGTGGCGGGGAAGCTGGTGTTCGGCGTCGAGAACGCCGCCGCCGTGCGCGGCGTGCGGGAGGCGCTGGCGCGGCTGGGCGTGTCGCCCGACGACTACGGCATCGAGCTGACGGCGCCGATCGTGAACATGGTCACGCTGCGCGACAGGTTCCGGCCCACGGTCGCCGGCATCCAGCTGCACTTCGGCAACTATGCGTGCACGCTCGGCTTCAACGTCGACCACGCGGGCGGGCGGTCGTTCATCACCAACTCGCACTGCACGAACACGCAGGGCGGCGTCGAGGGGACGACGTACGCGCAGCCGCTGCGCACGACCGACCCGACGGTGATCGCGACCGAGGTCGCCGACCCGGCCTATCAGAAGAACGGGCCGAACTGCCCGCGCGGGAAGAAGTGCCGCTACAGCGACGCGTCGCGCGCGCTCTACGCCGCCGGCGTCGCGTCCAACCGCGGCGAGATCGCGCAGACGACGGGCTTCAACAACCTGAGCCTCACGGTCTCGACGTCGAGCCCCGTCTTCACCATCACGTCGCAGGACGACGCGACGACGGACTTCCCGACCACGACCGTCGTGAACAAGGTCGGCCGCACCACCGGCTGGACGCGCGGCACGGTCACGCGCAGCTGCGTGAACACGAGCGTGTCCGGCTCGACGGTCTACCTGCTGTGCCAGACGTTCGTGAGCGATCCGGGCGGCGCGCAGGTGGTCGGCGGCGGCGACAGCGGCTCGGGCGTGTTCACGGGCACCGGCGGCAACGTGACGCTCGTCGGCATCCTCTGGGGCGGCAGCTCGGACAACAAGACGTTCGTGTTCTCGCCGCTGAAGTCGATCCAGGACGAGCTGGGGGCGGTGAACGCGGTGAAGTGAGCCCGGGCGCGTGGCGACGCGGGGCCGGCGTGCGGTGCGCGCCGGCCCCGCGTCGTATATTCGCCGCATGTCTTCCCGCGGAGCGCCCGCGTGAGCGCGGCCGAGTCGCTGGACGCGCGCCTGGAGGTGCGCCTGCACGTGCCGGCCGCGGTGCGTGCCGGCCAGTCGGTGCCCGTCACGCTGCGCGTCACGAACGCCGGCCGGCAGGC
>CBHYLO010000753.1:0-1970 GCA_966128675.1 uncultured bacterium
CGGCACGCGCGGCGGCCCGGGCGCGGGCGCGCGCGCGCAGCAGCCGTAGCGGGCTCGCAGGCGCATTCGTCCACGACGTGAACGAACGCCAATCGGCGTCCGGGTTCCGGCCGTTCCGCCGGAGCCCGGGCGCCGGTTAGCTTGTGGGCGGTCGACCCTCCTGTCCGGCATCATCGGCATGTCGAGGGATCGGCCGGCCCTTTCCTCCGATCGATGCGCATCGCGATCTCCACCGGCGGCGGCGACGCCCCGGGCCTCAACGCCGTGATCCGCGCCAGCGTGCTGGCGGCCCTCCAGCGCGGCTGGGACGTCCTCGGCATCAAGCGCGGCTACGCCGGCCTGCTCGGCGAGGACGAGGTCATCCCGCTCACGCGCGACTCCGTGCGCGGCATCGCGCACATGGGCGGGACGATCCTCCGCACGACGAACCGCGGCAGCCCGTTCAACTATCCGGTCGTGCAGGCCGACGGCTCCATCAAGTACGTCGACCGCTCGGACGAGCTGATCGCGAACGCGAAGGCGCTCGGCATCGACGCGATCATCTCGATCGGCGGCGACGGCTCTCTGAAGATCGCGCAGCAGCTCGTCGACCGCGGCATGAAGGTCGTGTGCGTGCCGAAGACGATCGACAACGACGTGCCCTGCACGATCAACACGTTCGGCTTCGACACCGCGGTCAGCACGGTCGTGGAGGCGCTCGACAAGCTGCACACGACCGCGGAGAGCCACGACCGCGTGCTGTGCGTCGAGGTGATGGGGCGCGACACCGGCTTCATCGCGCTCTACGCGGGGATGGCCGGCACGGCGGACGTCGTGCTGATCCCGGAGATCCCGTTCAGCATCGAGAAGGTCTGCGAGAAGGTGATGGCGCGCGAGCGCGCGGGCCGGCGCTTCTCGATCATCGTCGTCGCCGAGGGCGCGATCCCGGTGGGCGGCACGGAGTCGATCCTCGGCGAGTCGATGCCGGGACAGGCGAAGCGCCTGGGCGGCGTGGTCGACCCGCTGTCGCGCGAGATCCAGAAGCGCACGGGCAAGGAGACGCGCTCGCTGATCCTGGGCCACCTGCAGCGCGGCGGGCAGCCGACGAGCTACGACCGCCTGCTGTCGACGCGCTTCGGCGGCGCGGCGGTGCGCGCGATCGAGGAGCAGGCGTGGGGGCACATGGTGGCGCTCCAGTCGCCGCACATCGTGTTCGTGCCGATCCCGGAGGTGCTGCGCCACACCAAGCGCGTGGACCCGGACGGCGACATCGTGATGACGGCCCGCGAGATGGGGATCAGCTTCGGCGACTGAGCCGTGCGCGGGGCGTCGGGCTCTTGCCGTTGACCCGGCCGGAGCCCGATCGTCCTTGTGCCGGGACGTGCATGTCCCCGGGGCCGGACGTCGGCGCGGGCGCGAGGTTGGTGGGTGTCGCGTAAGTGCCGATGCTGCAACCGCTTGTCGCCGCCCTCCGGCCGTCCGGCGGGTGGCACCGCCCCTGCCTTCCCGGGGGTGGGGGCCCGAAGGGGGCCTCCGCCGAGTCGTCGAGAGGTGTGCATGGTCCGTCTGGTCATCCCGCGCGTTCGCCGCATGGGGCTGCTGCTCGGGTCGCTGGTCGCGCTGATGGCGAGCGCGACGGTGGCCGAGGCGCAGCTGCCGAAGATCCCGAAGCTGCCGTCCCGGCCGTCCGTGCGCGACCTGACGGGCGGGGGCGAGGCGCAGCGCGCGCGCGCGGCCGACACGAGCGACGTGCCGGCCAGCCACCGGCCGCCTCCGGGCATGTGCCGCGTCTGGCTGGACAACGTGCCGCCGGACAAGCAGCCGGCCCCCACGGAGTGCAGCGCCGCCGTCCGGAACCGTCCCGCCAACGGCCGGGTCCTCTTCGGCGACGACTACGTGGCCGACCGCGACCGCGGCAGGGACCGCGGCAAGGCGAAGGGCGGCGAGCGTCCGCACGGCCCGTCGGCCGGGGACGCGCCGCCGGCGGCGGA
>CBHYLO010000754.1:0-1959 GCA_966128675.1 uncultured bacterium
AGTCGCTTCGCGCTCGCGTCTCCGCCACGCCATTTTCAGGTCGCTCGGCGCCCACCCCCACCCCCCCCACCCGCCACGGCGTCGCGTCGGGCCGGCGCACCGGCACCCAGCCAGCGCGCGTTCTCAACGAGCAGGTGCGCATCCCCGCGGCGCCCCTGCCCTCGTGACGGGGGCCGGCCCGCCGTGAGCGCGGGTGCCGGCGCGGCGCGGGCCTGCGTGCGCTGAGCGAGTCGGCGCACCGCCTCGCCCGTCGCATCGAGCGCGGCTGCGAGTTGGTTGCGCGCGCGGCCAGGCCAGGAGGCGGAGGTGATGGGGGTGCGTGGCGGCGACCTGTATTCCGTGGCTGAGGAGACCCGCGGCGTGCAGCGCCGGCGGGGCTCCGACCCGCGGAATACCGAGCCGTCACGCACCCCCGTCACCGACGCCGTGCGCGACGAGGGCCGCGTGGGCTAGCGCTGCCCAGCACGCAGCCGCCGCAGCCCGACCGGCAGCAGCAGCACGCCGAGGCCGGCGAGCGCGAGCCCCGCGGTCCGCGCGTCGTCGGCCGCATCGTCGGCCGCCGCCACCGTGCGAGACGTGGCGACGCGGAGCATCGCGTCCAGCTCGGCCGGCGTGGCTTCGCGGGGGACGATCCAGCGCCCGTTCTCGCGGCTGTCCTGCGGCACGCGCACCCCGGCCACCTCGCCGCGCCGGTCGAGCGCCACCAGCGCCGAGGCGCGCGACGTCTCGCCCGAGCTCATCGTGAGGACGAGCACCCAGCCGTCGCCGCGCGGCAGCGCGCCGTGGATCGCGAACACGCCCTGCGGCCCCACCGGCCGCACCTCCAGCCGCACCGTGCGGCGCGCGCCGTCCACCAGGCCGATCGCCTCCGCGCGCAGCGGGAAGGCGGTCGCGTCGCCGTGGTGGTAGAGGTGCGCGACCGCCAGCGCGCCGCGCGTCGCGGGCTGGTGCGGGTTGGCGGGAAGCTCGACGCCGATCCACGGCGGGCCGGCGGCGGCCGTGCGCGGCACCGCCGCGACGGCCGTCAGGGTGAGCGCGAGCGTCGCGAGCGTCGCGAGCGGGCGGAGAGCGGAACGGGAAGGAGTCCTGGCAGACATGAGAGCGCTCCACGTGAGAGGGATCGATCGCACTGCTCCCGTGTGATGCCGGCCGCCGCGCGGTTGCGCACAGGCGACGGACGGCGGATTCTCGGGCGGACTCTCGCGGGGACGCGTGTAAACGGCGGCGCCGCGGCCGGCATCCAATCTCCGGACCCGATGACGAGACCTGGTGACGCCGGCGACCCGCGAGTGCCCGCCCGTGACGACGGTTGACGGCCCGGCGGACTTCGCCGGCCTGTACCGCGCGCACGTGGGGCGCGTGTACGCGCTCTGCCTGCGCATGACGGGCGACGCCGCGGAGGCGACCGAGCTGACGCAGGACGTGTTCGTGCGCGCGTGGGAGCGGCTGGAGGGCTTCCGCGGCGACAGCGCGATCGGCACGTGGCTGCACCGCCTGGCCGTGAACGTCGTGCTGGAGCGGCTGCGCGCGGACCGGCGGCGGCTCGCGCGCGTGGAGCCGGCGAGCCACCTGCTGGAGGACGGCACGTGGGCGGCGGCGCCCGACGCGGTGCTGGACCGCATCGACCTCGACGCCGCGCTGCCGCGGCTGGCCGAGGGCGCGCGCGTGGTCTTCGTGCTGCACGACGTGGAGGGCTACGGCCACGACGAGATCGCACGGCTCACCGGCCTCGCGCCGGGCACGATCCGCACGCAGCTGCACCGCGCCCGCAAGCGCCTCGCCCAGCTCCTGAGCGACCGACCATGACTCCGCCGATGTCCTCCCCCCACTGCTCCGACGACGCGCTCGGCGACTGGATCGACGGTCGCCTGGACGCGGACGCGCGCGAGGCCGTGGCGCGGCACTGCGCGACCTGCGCCGCGTGCGCCGGCCGGGCCGCGGCGCTGCGGCGCGTCGTGG
>CBHYLO010000755.1:0-1956 GCA_966128675.1 uncultured bacterium
CCCGCAGCCCGCAGCGCCGTCGGGCCGGAGGGTTGCCGCCGCGAGGTTACGGGGCCAGCAGGTCCAGCACGTCGTCCCTCGCCACGTCCCCCACGTAGTCCGCCACCGTCACGTCCTCCAGCGCGCGCGCGATCGCCTCGCGCTCGTAGCGCACGCCGCGCAGCCGCGCCTCGAGGTCGGCGACGTCCAGGCGGCCCATGAAGTCGCCGAAGATGCGCGCGGACTCGATGCGGCCGTCGCGCACGTCGAGCCGCACGTCGATCTCGCCGGCCGGGAAGCGGCGCGCGCGCTGCACGTTGCTCGGCGGGTTCTCGCCGTAGTTCCACGTCCACGCGCCGTACTTCGACGCCACCAGCGCGTGCACCGCGGCCCAGTCGTCGTCGGTCAGCGCGAGCGTCGGGAGCCGCGCGCGGTCGTGCGTGCCGAAGATCTCGTCGAGGATCAGGTCCTGCAGCGCGCCGACGTCGAGCGGCGCGGACAGGAACTCCGCGATGTTGGCGACGCGGCTGCGGATGCTCTTCACGCCCTTGCTCTCGACCTTGCCGGGCCTGGGGCGCAGCGCAGCGGTGACCGCGTCGAGGTCCGAGTCGAGCAGCAGCGTGCCGTGGCTGAACATGCGCGTGGGCGTCGCGAACTGCGCGTTGCCCGAGATCTTGCGCCCGCCGGCGAGGATGTCGTTGCGGCCGCCCAGCTCCGCCGGCACGCCGAGCTTCCGCAGCGCTTCGATGACCGGCTTGGTGAAGTGGTCGTAGCGGTTGAAGCGCCCGTGCACGTCGGGCGTCATGAAGCTGAAGTTCAGGTTCCCGAGGTCGTGGTAGACGGCGCCGCCGCCCGACACGCGCCGCACCACCTGCACCTCGCGCGCGGCCACGACGTCGGCGTCGATCTCCTCGACGGTGTTCTGGTTGCGGCCGATGATGATCGCGCGCGCGTTCACGTAGAACAGCAGCACGTCCTCGTCGGCGGGCCGGTTGCGGAAGACGTGCTCCTCGAGCGCCAGGTTGACCTGCGCGTCGGTGATGCCACGGTTGTCGACGAACAGCATGGAATGCTCTAGTGGATGGTGACGCGGCGGATGCGCGCGCCTTCCTGCATGCGGTCCACGACGTCCATCCCGCGCATCACCTCGGCGAACACGGTGTAGTCGTGGTCCAGGCGGACGTTGTCGACGGTGTTGAAGTAGAGCTGCCCGTCGCCCGTGTCGCGCCCGCGCGTCGAGACGCCCACCGTGCCGCGGCGGTTCTCCAGCCCCACCTCGTCGCGCGTGAACGGGCCGTCGCCGACGTACTCGTTGGCGCGCGGGCTGCCGCCCTGCACGACGAAGAAGGGCACGATGCGGTGGAAGGTCAGCCCGTCGAACCAGCCCGCGCGCGCCAGCCGCACGAAGCGCCACGTGTTCGTGGGCGCGTCCATCGGGAAGAGCCGCAGCTCGACGCGGCGGCCGTCGGCCATCTCGATGGTCGCGCCGCGCACGCTCCGCAGCTGCGCCGCGGTCGGCACGGGCGGCTCGGGGAGCGGCGCGGGATCGGCGCGCACGCCGGTCAGCGCCGCCGCCCGGCGTGCGAGCTCCGGGTCCCAGTCGCGCGCGTAGCGCGCCGGCACGCCGGCGCCCAGCGCCTCCACCAGCGCCATGCGCGCGTCGCGCTCGGTCTCGCGGCGGCGCGCGGTCATGCGGTCGAGCGCCTCCACCAGCGCGGGCGTCGCGGTCGGCGCACCGGTCAGCGCCTTCGCGGCGGACATCAGCTGCTGTGCCGCGTCGGAACGCAGCGCGGCGACGTAGACCGCGTCGTCCAGGTGGCCCGTGAGTGCGGACAGGCCATCAATCGCCTCGCTGGCGACGTTCGCGTCCGCGTCGCGCGCCAGCCGGCGCAGCATCGTCGTGTCGGCCAGGCGGCGCGCCGCGCGCGCGGCCCACGCGCGCGCGAACGGATCGCGGCTCGCGGCCACCCGCGCGAG
>CBHYLO010000756.1:0-1949 GCA_966128675.1 uncultured bacterium
GATCACCACGCCGATGCCGGCGCCGGACGCGTCGCTCGCCGCGCGCAGCTTGGACGCCATGCCGCCCCGGCCGCCCGCGCCGCGCCCGTCGGCGGCCCCCAGCAGCTCGGGCGACACCTGCCGGATCGTGGGCAGGAGCGCGGCGTCGCGCGACCGCTCGGGGTTCGCGGTGTAGACGCCGTCGACGTCGGAGAGCAGCAGCAGGAGCGCGGCGCCGGTCGTGCGCGCGACGGCCGACGCCAGCGCGTCGTTGTCGCGGATCTCCGACGCGCGCCGCGGCGCGCCCGCCACGTCGCCGACGACGTCGTTCTCGTTGATCACGGGCAGCACGCCGTGCGACAGCAGCGAGTCCAGCGTCGCCGCCAGGCGCCGCTCGCGCACGCCGTCCGCGAAGTCCTGGTCCGTCAGCAGCACCTGCGCGATCTCGACGCCGCGCCGCGCGAACGCCGCGTGGTAGAACGCCAGCAGGCGCCCCTGCCCCACGGCCGCCTGCGCCTGCCGCGTGAGCGCCGCGGGCCGCCCCGACGCGCGCGCGGCGCCGAGGCCCACCGCGCCCGACGTCACCAGCAGCACGTCGCGCCCGGCCGCGCGCAGCGCCACCAGCGAGTCGACCAGGCGCTCCAGCCGCGCGGCGGCGGGCGCGCCGTCCGCGTCGAGCACGACGTTGCTCCCGAGCTTCACGACGACGCGCCGCGCCTCGCGCACGAGCGCCCCGCGCTCGGGATCGAGCGAGTCGCCGGGCCTCATCGTCCCAGCCCCGCGGCCACGCGCGCCGTCGTCTCGATGGTGCGGGCGAGCACGCTGCGCGCGCGTCCGTCCTCCAGCACCATCAGCCCGGCGATCGTGCAGCCGCCGGGCGTCGTGACGTCGTCCTTGAGCGCCGCGGGATGCCGCCCGGTCGCCAGCACCATCTCGGCCGCGCCCTGCGTCATGCGCGCCACCAGCTCCATCGCCGCGTCGCGCGGCAGCCCGCACGACACCGCGCCGTCCGTGAGCGCCTCCAGCACGACGTAGATGAACGCCGGCCCGCTCGCCGACACCGCGGTCACCGCGTCGAGGTGCCGCTCGTCCAGCGCGAGGCAGCGGCCGACGCTGGTGAAGATCGTCTCGGCGATCGCGCGGTGCTCGTCGGTGGCGAGCGCGCCGCGCGACACCACGGTGCACCCGCGCCCGATCTGCGACGCCGTGTTGGGCATCGCGCGGATCACGGGCACGCGGCCGCCCGTGCCCGCCTCCAGCGTCGCGATCGACACGCCGGCGGCGATGGAGATCAGGAGCGGCGCGTGCCCCAGCGCGTCGGCGGCGCGGAGCGTGGCGAGCACGCCCGCGACGTCCTTGGGCTTCACGCACAGCAGCACCACGTCGGCGTCGCGGCACGCGCCCGCGAGGTCGTCCACGCGCGCGCCCGCGACGTCGGCGGCCAGCGTGCGCGCCGTGCTCTCGTGGTGGTCGACGATCGCGATCGCCGCGTCGGGAAAGGCGCCGGCGCGCTGCAGGCCGCCGGCGATCGCGCGGCCCATCGTGCCCGCGCCGATCAGCGCGAGTCGTCGTCCGGCGAGCGAGGCGCCGTCGAGCTCCGCGACGGCGGCCGCGGCGGAGGAGGTGGTCGTGTGGAGCATGGCCGGAGGAGGGCTCGGGGTGAGCACCGGCCGGACGCAGAGCGCCCCGTCCGGTGCGGATGCACGGACGGGGCGTCGGGCACGCCCACGAGGGGCGGCGGAGCGCGCTCGGTCGCTACGCGGTGGCGTGCGCGACCATCGTCCGGCGTCGGGAGTTCGACGACGGTCGCGGTCGCGGCGCGGCGAGGCGCGTGGCGGGAAGGGCGCGGAACGAGATCACGACGCAGGATTACGGGACGGGCCCGCGGAAGTCAAGGCAAGCGCGCGCCGGCGTGCGTTCACGCGATGTTGGGGCGCGGCTCCAGCGCGGGCCGCGGCGCGGGCTCCGCG
>CBHYLO010000757.1:0-1947 GCA_966128675.1 uncultured bacterium
TACTCCGCGTTTGTATACGGATGCTCCGGATGAGACGGAGGAGACGGATCGCTCCGCACCGGCGCAGGGCGCGTCGCCGCCACGCGGGACGATCCGCAGCATCCGTCTCATCCGGAGCATCCGTAGCCCCACGTTCGCCGACCGGTGCCCGGCGCGCCGGACCCGAACGGCAAGCGCAGCGGGGATTGAAGTCTGATTGAAGAGCCGGACGAGATCTGATGTGCACTCCGTGTGGCGGCGACGTGCCGCGCGCCGTGAGGAGCCTACATCAGATCTTGTCCGTCTGAATCGGATCTCAATCCCCGCTGCTCTCGCAGTCACGCAGCACGCAGAACGCCGCCGCCGCCGCCGTGGCTCACGACTTCGGCGGCATCCGCTCGTCGAGCGGGACGAAGTTCGAGAGGAACAGCCGCTCCTGCGGCGTCAGCGACTCCACGCCGCCCGCGCTGATCTTGTCGAGGATCCGGTCCACCTCGCCGCGGTTCACCTCGTGGATGGCGGAGCGGTCGATCCGGTCGTAGCCGCGGATCTGCCGCGTGACCTCGGGCGGCGCGGACGTCGCCTTGCGGCGGAAGTCCGTGCGCGAGCGGTCCAGCCAGCGCATGTACAGCCACGCGCCGACGTAGCCGCCGAGGTGCGCGAAGTGGGCGATGCCGCCGCCGCCGCCCGAGAAGCCGCTCCACAGCGTGAACACCGTCGTGATGATCACGAGGATGCGCGCCGGCACCGGGATCACGCCCCAGATGTGGATCGGCTCGTGCGGCCAGAAGTGCGCGAACGCCAGCATCACGCCGAACACGCCCGCCGACGCGCCGAGGATCGGGTTGGGCGAGAGCAGGAGCGAGAGCACCGCGCCGCTGATGCCGCTCAGGAAGTACAGGATCGTGAACTGCCGCGACCCGATGCGCGACTCCACGCGCGACCCGAAGAAGAACAGGCCGAGCATGTTGAAGAGGAGGTGCGTCAGCCCACCGTGGAGGAACATGTAGGTCACGAGCGTCCACGGCTGGCGCCAGAGCAGCGACGGCACGAACAGGAACGCCTGCTCCAGCCCGGGGAGCGTCCCCTGGAGGAAGAACGCGACGACGGTGGCGATCAGCAGCGAGCGGACGACGGGAGTCACGGGCAGGGGGCCTCTGGGCCTCGGGGCGGCGGACGCGGGAGTGGCGTCGGGAAGATATCGTACGCTCGCGGGCGGGCGCCCGTGCCACCCGGCGCCGCCGCCGGCGCGATCCTCACCCACCCTTCACGAACGGAGCGACCCGTGGGTCTCCTCGACGGACTGCTGGGCAACGCGTCGGAGGTCGACGCGTCGGAGATGCAGGAGGAGTTCGCGCGCGTGCTCGCCACGGGCGAGCGGATCGACCGGGCCTACGTCCTGGTGCGCGACGCGATGCTGTTCACCGACCGGCGGCTGATCCTGGTCGACAAGCAGGGCGCCACGGGCCGCAAGGTCGAGTACCACTCGCTCCCCTACCGCGCGATCACGCACTTCAGCGTCGAGACGGCGGGCCACTTCGACCTCGAGGCCGAGCTGCGGATCTGGGTGTCGGGGCGCGCGGAGCCGTTCACGACGACGTTCAACCGGCGGCTGAGCATCTACGCCGTGCAGGCGGTGCTGGCGAGCTACGTCTGTCGCTGAGCGACACCCAGCACCTCGTATCGCGCCCTTCAGGCCCGCGCTCTCACCCGTTGACGGCGGGGAGGGCGAGCGGCGAGCGCCGAGCGCGTCGATCGCGCGGTCCGCGGCGACCATGCGCGGGCGGAAGCGGCGTGGGTGGGCGGAGGCGACCTCTGATCGCAGCAAGGAGACCCGATGCGCAGCGATCGGGGGCTCCGCAGCGGCCGCGATCGCTGCGGAGCCGGCGCCCGCCCACGCCCAGCCCGCCCCGCGCACCCACCCACCACGGACAGCCGCGAGATTCCGCCGGCTAGCCCCCCCACCAA
>CBHYLO010000758.1:0-1945 GCA_966128675.1 uncultured bacterium
TGCGTTGGGTTGGGGGGGGGGGGGGGGGGGCGCCGCGCGGGGCCCGGTTTCCCCCCCCCCCGCCGCATCGTCCTCCGCTTCATCGTTCTGCGCCGTTCCGTCCTTCGCCGTTAGTTTGATCCCGTGACCACCACCCTCGCTCCCGTCCCCCGCTGGGCCATCTTCACCCGCACCTCGCGCACGGCGCGCGGGCTGCTGCGGGCCTTCGGCGAGCGCGCGTACTTCGGGCGCGACGTCGGGCGCGCGCTCGCGCATCCGTCCACCTGGTGGGCGGAGGCCGTGCGGCAGATGCGCGGGATCGGCGTCGACTCGCTGCCGCTCGTGCTCATCGTCGCCGGCTTCCTGGGCGGCGTCACGGCGTTCCAGTCGTACTACCAGCTGTTCGCGGGCGTGCAGCTGTCGGTGCTCGGCCTCCTGGTGCGCGGCAGCATCGTGCTGGAGCTCGGCCCGCTCATGACCGCCATCGTGCTGTGCGGCCGCGTGGGCGCGCGCATGACGGCGGAGATCGGGACGATGCGCGTCACCGAGCAGATCGACGCGCTCGAGACGCTGGCCTACGATCCGGTGGGCTACCTCGCGACGCCGCGCCTGGTGGCCGCGCTGGTCATGTTCCCGGTGCTCGTGCTGATCGCGAACTTCACCGCGATCACGGTCGCCTGGCTCACGCTGCTCGCGGCGACGCCGGTGACGTCGACCGACTACGTGGCCGGGCTGCGCCTGGCGTTCGTGCCGTTCCAGGTCGTCTACGGCCTGATCAAGGCGTTCTTCTTCGGCGGCGCGGTGGCGTTCGTCTGCTCGTACGAGGGCTACGTCACCGGCGCCGGCGCCGAGGGCGTCGGCCGCTCCACGGCCCGCGCCGTGGTCGTCGCGTCGATGTCGATCCTCGTGCTCGACGCGATCATCGCGGCCGCACTCGCGCAGTACGTCAGCGCCTGACGCGCCGCCCGCTCTCCAACTGATGCGCTCATGAAGCGTCGCAATGAGATCCTCGTCGGCGGCCTGCTGCTCGTGTCGCTCGCCATCGGCATCCTCGGCACGATCTGGCTGGTGCGCGGCGGCTTCCGCTCGGGCTACCCGCTGTACTCCGTGTTCAAGTGGGGCACCAACCTGAAGGTCGGCCAGGCCGTGCGCCTCGCGGGCGTGCAGGTGGGCTACGTCGAGGACGTGCAGCTGCGCGACGACGGGACGCTCGTCCTGAAGATGGCCATCGAGGAGGGCCGCAAGATCCCGCGCAACGCGCGCGCGGTCGTGCAGGCGGTCGGCATCTTCGGCGACGCGGAGGTGGCGCTCCTGGGCACGCCGGACCCGCGCGCGTACGCCTCGGGCGACACGGTGCCCGCGGGCGCGGCGGCGCCCGGCATCCCCGAGCTGACCGCCAAGGGCGACAGCGTCGCGACGATCGCGGTGAATCTCTCCAAGCAGCTCCAGGCGCAGCTCGTGGACAGCGGGGGCCTGGGCGACATGCGGCAGACGATCGCGCGCACCAACGCGCTCGTCGCGCAGCTCGCCACCATCGCCGCCGAGCAGTCGCGCCAGCTCTCGGCGACGCAGGGCACCGTGCGCCGCTCGCTGAGCGCCGTCGACTCGGCCACCATCGACTCGACGCTGCGGAGCGTGCGCACGACGGCCGCGAACGCCGCGGCGCTCTCCGACTCGCTGCGGCTCACGGTGTCGCAGCTCAACGGAACCATCGGCGACCTGCGCGGCGGCAACGGCACGGCGGGCAAGCTGCTCACCGATACCCTGCTCTACTCCGACGTGCGGCGGCTCGTGACGCGGCTCGACTCGCTGACGCTCGAGTTCAAGAAGAACCCGCGGCGGTTCATCAACCTCGAGATCTTCTAGGGCTGCGGGCTGCGGATCCGAACCGCAAACTGCGATGACACGAACACCAGGAGGCTCCGAGTGGCGCATGGGACGACGCGCCTCGAGGAGCCTCCTCGTC
>CBHYLO010000759.1:0-1932 GCA_966128675.1 uncultured bacterium
GCGAGCCCCGTCCCCGACGCCAGCGCGTCGCGCCCCGGCGCGAGCCCCGGCCCGTCGTCGTGCACGCGCAGCGCCAGCACGTCGTCCACGCGCGTGACCTGGATGCGCACCACGCTGCGCCCCGTCGTCGCCACGCCGCCGTGCCGCACCGCGTTCTCCACCAGCGGCTGCAGCAGCATCGACGGGACGAGGCACGCCGCCGCCTCCGGCGACGCGTCCACGTGCACCGCCAGCCGGTCGCCGAAGCGCGCGTGCATCAGCCCCAGGTACTGCTCCAGCAGCGCCAGCTCGTCGCGCAGCGGGACCTCGTGCGCGTGCGTCGTGCGCAGCGAGGTGCGCAGCAGCTCCGACAGGCGGCCGAGGAGCGCGTCGGCGGCCGCCGGGTCGTCGTACATCGTGGACGAGATCGTGTTGAGCGCGTTGAACAGGAAGTGGGGCGGCAGCGGCAGCCGCAGCGCGCGCCGCGCGGCCACCAGCACGCGGCGCGACAGCCCCCCGGCGTGCCGCGCGCGCGCGCGGCCGGCCAGCAGGTGGTCGGCGAGCGCCAGGAAGGCGAGCAGCACCGCGACCGGCAGCACGTCGTTCGCGCCCTCGTAGGCGTAGCGGGCGAAGGTGAAGCGCGGCTCGTAGCCGTCGAAGCCGAACGCCGGCGCCAGCGCGCCGCGGACCAGCATCATCCCCGTCGTGTGCAGCGTGCTGATGACGACGAACGCGCTGCCGTGCACCAGCAGCGGGCGCCACCAGCGGCGCTGCACGATGGGCACGCGCTGCGCGAGCAGGACGGCGGCGGCGATGAGCGGGGCGGCGACGCCGATGCCCGTCAGCTCCTCGAACACGCGCTCCGGGATCTCGCCGACGTTCCGCTCGGCCAGGTCCTGGAAGATCTGGTACGCGAGCCGCAGCAGGAGCAGCAGCGCGAGCCCGATCCCCACGCCCGCCCACAGCCACGGGCCGCGCAGCTGGCTGCGCGGCGGCGTGTCGGAGGTCGTGGCGGCAGTCGCGGCGGACGACGGCGTGGGCGGGGCGTGCATGCCCCATTCTACCGCGCCGCGGCGGTCGCGCGCGTGCGCCCGGGACGAGCGGGAGCCGGGCGGGACGAACGGGCGGATCGAACGCGGTCAGGCCCGGCCGACGAGGATCGACAGCGGGAAGCGGATGGTGCGCCGCGCGGCCGAGCCCCACGCGGCGGCCAGCGGCGCCTCGAGGTCGGCCACCGGGTCGCGCCCGTGGTCCGCGCTCCAGCGCCGCACCGCGGACCACGTGCGCAGGTAGTCGAGCAGCGCGTCGCGCGTCCAGCGCACCGTCATCGGCGGCGGGTCGAACGGCAGGCGCGCGAAGGGGAAGGGGAGCGTCGCGTAGCCGCTGTCCACGAGCGCGCGCTCGGGCGGCCACCACGGGCCGACGGCCGCGTCGAGCGCGTCGACCACCGCCTCGACCGCGGGCGCGGCGCGCAGGCGCGCGTACGTCCACGCGGCGACGACGCCACCGGGCCGCAGCACGCGCCGCGCCTCGTCCCAGAAGCGCGGCACGTCGAACCAGTGCAGCGCCTGCGCGACGGTCACCAGGTCGCACGACGCGTCCGCGAGCCCCGACGCCTCGGCCAGCGCGACGGCGTACGTCACGCGCGGGTGGCGCGCGGCGCTGGCGATCTGCGGCGCGCTGGGATCGGTGGCGACGACGCGGTCGAAGTGCCGCGCCAGCGCGACCGCCGCCTGCCCGCTGCCGGTGCCCGCGTCCCACGCCAGCTCGCGCGCGGGGGCCAGCGCCGCGAGCCGCGCGAACAGTGCGCGCGGATACGAGGGGCGGGCGCGGGCGTAGCTGGCGGCGTGCCCCGAGAAATGATCCTTGAACACGCGCGATCAGGCGGAGGACGGTGGGGCGGAGGACGATACGGCGGAGGACGGAACGGCGTGAGACGGAACGGCGGAACCT
>CBHYLO010000760.1:0-1929 GCA_966128675.1 uncultured bacterium
CGCGGCCGCCGCGCCCACCAGCGCGAGCCGCCGCGCGGCGAGCCGCGTCCGTCCGGTTCCTGCGCGTCCCTGCATGCCTGCCTCTCCCGTCACGTCGTGTCCCTTCCCGGATCCGATCAGTAGCCGTTCACGCGCGCGCCCACCGGCAGCGTGCGGCCCAGCTGCCGCAGCGTCGACTCGCGCACGTCGTAGGTCGTGAGGTAGACCTGGTTCAGCACCGGGTCCTGCGGCGCCTCGTTCAGCGCCTCGCGCACGCGCGGCATCATGTCGTCCAGCGCCGCGAGGCGCGCCCGCAGCACGTCGGAGCTGCCCACCGCCGCGGTCGAGTCGTGCTCGGCCAGGAAGACCGCCGCCCGCTGGTAGTCGCGCTGCGCGCGCGCCAGCACCTGCGACGCCTCGTCCACCGACGCGAAGCTCGACGCCCCGGCCGTCAGCAGCGCGTCGCCCGCCGGCACGTCCGCGGTCGCCACCGCCGGCGCGGCCGCGTCGGCCAGCGGGAGCGCGGGCGCGCCGACGCTCACGCGCCCGGCCGCCGCGCCGCCCGCCACGAACAGCGCCGCCGCGGCCACCCGCCGCAGCGCCGCACCGCTGAACGCCTGGCCGAACGCGCCGCCGAACGCGCGCCGCGCCGGCGCCACGGGGCGCGCGGTGGGCAGCGGGATCACGCGGACGTCGGCGTGCTCGCCCGGCGACGGCGCGGGCGCGGTCAGCAGCCCCTCGGCCCGCAGCGCGGTGGAGAGCGACGCCCACGAGGTGAGCGGCTCCGCCTCCCGGCCCGCGAGGTCGTAGCCATCGACGTAGCCGTCGACGTAGCCGTCGGCGGCCGCGCGCCCCTCGCGCTGCGCCAGCGCGAGCAGCGCCACGTAGGCGTCGCGCTCGCGGCGGCAGGCGAGGCAGTGCGCGAGGTGCGCGCCCTCCTCGGCGGTGGGGGCTTCGTCGGCGAGCGCGGCGAGGCGCTCAGGATCGAGGTGCAGCATGCGCGGATTGGAGCGGTTGGAGCGAGGCGAGCCGGGAGAGCGCGGACGGTGAGCGGTGCGTGCCGGAGGTCGTCAGGGCGGCGGCACGCTCACCGCCCCCGTGTCCGGAGGTCGGGGTGCCGGCCGGCGGGCCGGTCGCGCCGTCCACCAGATGCCCCAGCAGGCGGCGCAGCTTCGCGCGCGCCTTGAACAGCTGCGACTTCGAGCCGCCCGAGGTGATGCCCAGCGACTCGGCGATCTCCTCGTGCGTGTAGCCCTCCACGTCGTGCAGCAGGAACACCTGCCGGGCGCCCGGCGCGAGCTGCCGCGTCGCCTCCTCGATGGTCGCGGCGAGCAGCGCGCGCTCCCCTTCGGGCTCCACGGCGGAGGCGGCCAGGGCCGCGCGCACCGCGCCCGCCCCACCCCCACTCCCCCGCGCCTCGTCGGCGTCGAGCGCCTCGTCCAGCGAGGCTTCGTGCTTGCCCAGCCGGCGCACGCGCCGGAGGGCGTTGAGCGTGCGGTTCACCGCGATGCGGTGCGCCCAGGTGCCGAACTGCGAGTCGCCGCGCCACGACGGCAGCGCCCGGAAGATCTGGATCCAGACCTCCTGCGCGACGTCCGCGGCCTGGTCGGGATCCCCGACCAGACGGCGCACGACCGCGTCCACGTGCGGGGCGTGGCGCGTCCAGAGGAGGCGCATCGCCCGCTCGTCGCCGTCGAGGGCGCGTCGGACCAGCTGAGCGTCGGAGTCCATGTGCGTGGGATTGGTCACCCGCTGACCTACGCGGGGTTTCCTCCCAGTGTTGCCGGCCGAACGCTGCGGGCTGCGGATCCTTCTCGGTGCCCTCGGCCACCGACGTCGTGGCGGCGTGCACGAACTACTCGTTTGGATACGGATGCTCCGGATCTGAACGGATCAGACGGATCGCTCCTCTCGGGTGCGTGGCGCGTCGCCGCCACGCGGAGCGATCCG
>CBHYLO010000761.1:0-1925 GCA_966128675.1 uncultured bacterium
GCCGCCGTACTGGTTCGTCGCCGCGTCGTTCACGCCGAAGTCCTGCAGCGCGACCTCGGTGCCGCTCGCGCTGTCCAGCCCCTGCGCGCTGAGGAAGCCGCGTACCGTCTGCAACGACCGCTGGAGCGACGCGTTCGCCGCGCCCAGGTCGTTGTCCGCCGCCACCAGCCGCAGCGGCCAGATCGCAAGGTCGGCGCGCGCCTCGCGCTCGGCCACGCCCTTCACGCTCACGGTGCGGTCGGCGGTGCGCACGCGCGCCACGCCGGCGCCGGCCAGCAGCCCCGCCAGCGCGAGGCCCAGCGCGACGAGCGCCGCGCCCCCGATGATCCCACGGTTCGTGTCGGTCATGCGCAGAGATACCCGCCACAGGCGGATCCGGCCACCGGGCGCCGCGCGCTCCCCACGCATTGCGACCGCGCGCGCCGCGCCCCAGCCTTCGCCCATGCGCTTCCCCGCCCTCGCCACCATCGCCCTCGGCGCCACGCTCGCCGCCTGCGCCCCGCGCGCGGCCACCACCACGGCCGCCGCGTCCGCCGTCAACGCGCGCGACACCGCGCTCGCGCGCGCGCTGCGGGCGAAGCTCGACTCGCTGCGCGGCGTCCTCCACTTCCCCGGCGCCACGCTCGCCGTCGCGATGCCCGACGGCCGCGTCGTCGCCGTCGCCAGCGGGCTCGCCGACACCGCGCGCGGCGTCCCGCTCCGCGTCACCGACAGGCTGCTCTCCGGCAGCGTCGGCAAGACGTACGTCGCCGCGGTCGCGATGCAGCTAGTGCACGAAGGGAAGCTCGACCTCGACGCGCCGATCTCACGCTGGCTCGGCGCCGCGCCGTGGTTCTCCCGGCTGCCCAACGCGAGCACGATCACGGTGCGGCAGCTGATGAACCACACCAGTGGCCTCGTGCGCTACGAGTTCGACCCGCGCGCCACCGCCGTGCTGCGCGAGCAGCCGATGAAGGCGTGGACGCCCGAGGAGCGGCTCTCCTACCTGCTCGACACCGCGGCGCCGTTCGCGGCGGGCCAGGGATGGGACTACTCCGACACGAACTACATCGTGCTGGCGATGATCCTCGAGCGGATCACCGGGCGCCCGTACTACGACGAGCTGCGGCGCCGCATCCTCGAGCCGCTGCGGCTCACCAACACGATCCCCTCCGACCGCCCCGACCTCCCTGGCCTCGCCAACGGCTACGCGGGCCCGAAGAACGACCTCGGTGGCTACGACGCGTCGCTCGACGCGAGTGGGCGCCTGCGCGTGAACCCGCAGTTCGAGTGGACGGGCGGCGGCATCGCCAGCACCACCGCGGACCTCGCGCGCTGGGGGAAGCTGCTCTACGAGGGGAAGGCCTTCGATCCCTCGCTGCTGCCGCGCATGCTCGACGGCGTGCCGTCCAAGCTCGGACGCGACGTGAAGTACGGCCTCGGCGTCATGACGCGGCCGACCGCGCTCGGTCCGGCGTGGGGGCACTCGGGCTTCTTCCCGGGCTACGCGACGGAGCTGCTCTACTTCCCGGACCTCAAGGTGGCCGCGGCGATCCAGGTGAACGTCACCGCGCCGTATCCGCGCGGGCTCGTGCCCTTCCTCGTCGAGGCGGCGCGCACGGCGGGCAGCGCCCGATAGCGCGGCCGTCGCTGTCGGTCGCCCGGGGGACTGCGCGACATGCAGGGGTCGGCGAACGAAAGGACTACGGATGCTCCGGATGAGACGGATCCTGCGGATCGCTCCGCGTGGCAGCGACGGCCCATGCGCCACGCGGAGCGATCCGTCTCATCCGCGCGATCCGGAGCATCCGTAGCCCCCCGAGTCGTTCGTGCACGCGAGGTGCGACGACGGGCGCCGAGGACCCCGCGCCCGAACGGCGAACGGCATGTGCAAGGAAGAGATCTGAAGCAGATCTGATAACGGCGGATGGCTCCGGTGAAGTGCG
>CBHYLO010000762.1:0-1925 GCA_966128675.1 uncultured bacterium
TGACGTCACCGCGCACGGCTTCCAGCACGTCCGCCTCACCGGCGAGCACGCGCAGCGCGGCGGCCGCCGGATCCGGCGCGATCGTCCACACGAGGCGATCGAACGCCGGACGGCCGCGGTAGTTCGCCGTGTCGGCCACCAGCTCGATGCGGTCGCGACGGCGCCAGTCCTGCAGGCGGAAGCGCCCGCTGCCGAACGGCTTCTTCGCGTACTCCGAGGCCAGCAGGTCGCCGCGCGGCGCGCCGCCGAGCGCGTGCTCCGGCATCACGACCAGGTTGTACGCGATCTGGTAGAACTGCTCGGGGCTGCGGCGCTTCCACCACACGACCGCCGTCAGCGAGTCGCGCACCGTGACCGAGTCGATGCCCGCGAACGTCGCCGCGTGCGGCGAGCCGACCGCCGGATCGACGTACAGGCCTAACGAGAAGCGCACGTCGGACGCGGTGACCGGCTTGCCGTCGTGCCAGCGCGCGCGCGGGTCGATGGAGAACGCGACCGACAGCGAGTCGGGCGCCCACTGCCAGCCGCGCGCGAGCTGCGGCGTGAAGCCGCGGTCGCCGTCGACCACCATCGAGTCGCCGAGCGTGGCGAGGTAGTCGAACATCATGTCCATCACCTGCTTGCCCGCGGTCGAGGCGACGAGCGGCGGCACGAGCGCGTCCGCGTCGGCCGGCGTCGCGATGACGAGGGACTGCGGGGCGCTGCTCGGCTGCGGGCCGCGGGCGTCGCCGCAGGCGGCGAGCGCCAGCACGGCGCTCAGGAGGACGGGACGGGTGCGCATGGCGGGGGGGGGGGGGGGCGGGGGGCGTGAACCCCCGGTGAGTATCGGCACCTCCCGGCCCACTCCCCCCTCCGCGCGGCCACCGCTCGCGCGGGCCGCGATACCGAGGACGGGACTCGAACCCGTACGTCCTTGCGGACAGAGGTTTTTGAGACCTCCGCGTCTACCATTCCGCCACCCCGGCGCCCGCGCGGTCGCCCGCCGGCCCGGGCGGAAGCTAGCGCGCCGGGACGGGCGCCTCAACGCACGACGCCCGCCGGCGGGACCGGCGGGCGTCGCGGATCACGGCGCGGGCGGGCGCCGCGGATTCCCGCGTGCGCCGGGCTCGCCGGCGCGCCCCTCGCGCTGCATGCGCATCTGCTGCGCGGCGCGGAAGGCGCGCTCCTGCATCGCCAGGAACTCCGCGCGCTGGATGGGCGTCAGGAAGCGCGCGAGGTCCCGCTGCTCCGCCGACACCAGCTCCATGCGGCTGCGCTGGATGCCCAGCAGCGAGTCGAGCATGCGCCCGACGCGCTCCTGCTGCGCCGCGCCGCCGCGCGCCAGCTCGTCGCGCATGTCGCGCCGCAGCGCGCGCTCGCGCCGGAACAGCTGCTGCCGCTCGGTCGCGTAGCGCGCCGTGGCGTCGCGCAGCCGGCGCGCCTGGTCCTCGTTGAGGCCCAGACGGCGCTTCACCGCCTCGGCCAGCCGGTCCATCGACGGGCGCGCACCCATCACGCGCTCGCTCACGCGGTCGCGCTGCGTGTCCGCCGGCGCCTGCGCGGCGGCCGTCGTCGTGCCCAGCACCAGCAGCGCGCCGGTCAGGACGCGCCAGCCCTTCGTGCGCATCACGCGCCACCTCCCCGGTATTCGCTCGCGTGCTCCGCCGGCTCCAGCGCCGGCAGCGACGCGTCGTCGCTCTCGATCGCGCGCAGCACGGCGCGCAGCTCCTCGTCGGTCAGGTCGTCGAAGCCCTCGCCCAGCGCGTGCGTGCGCCCGCTGGTGGCCGACCGCGCCGCGTGCGGCGCCTCGGCCGCGGCCTGCGTGGGCGTCGCCTCCGGGCGTGCGGCGCTGTCCGTCGTCGGCGACGCGGACGCGAGCACCGCGGCGGGCGGGTTCGCCGCGGCCGTCGGCGCCGCGGGCTCGTCGCGGCGCGTCATCGTCACGG
>CBHYLO010000763.1:0-1919 GCA_966128675.1 uncultured bacterium
GTCGCCGCGGGCGGCGCGGGCGGCGCCTCCGCGACCACGGCGGTGTCGCCCAGCGCGAGGGAGTCGCGCCGCGGGGGCACCGGGGCGGTGGCGAGCGTCAGGTCGCGGGCGAGGGCCGAGTCCGCGTCGGGCACGCGCGCGTCGTCGCGGCCGCAGGCGCCGAGTGCGGCGAGGGCGAGCAGCAGCGCGACGGGGGCGGGGCGGCGGAGGGCAGGGCGCATGAGCGGGAAGGGCGGGCGGGACGTGCGGACGCGGGCCGCAGCACGGGCCGACGGCGGCTGCCAGGATGGCGCCGCCCCTCGACGACACGCCATACCCCGCAGCCCCTACCGGCGGTCCGGGACGCCGTGCGGCGCTGTGCCCTTCCCCGCGGGTGGCTCGTCCCACCCGTACCCCACCCGATGCCATGTCGCCGCTTTTCAGCTTCTCCTCGAAGTCGTCCGCCACGCCGTCCGCTGGGCCGTCCACCGCGCCGGCGCCCGCCGCGCCCGTGAGCGCCGCCGCGCCCGCGACCGCCGCGACGGCGACCGTCGCATCCGCCGACGTGAGTGGCATCCACGACGTGTTCGTGGCGCGCCAGCCGATCTTCGACGAGCGCGACCGGCTGTTCGCGTACGAGCTGCTCTACCGCAGCGGCGCGCAGCAGAACTGGGCGAACGGCGTGTCGGCGGACCAGATGTGCACCGACACGGTCATCCACGCGCTGCTGAGCATCGGGATGGCGCCGCTGACGGGCGGCACGCTGGCGTTCGTCAACATGACGCGCGACTTCCTGCTCACCGGCCAGTACCAGCTGTTCGAGCCGAAGACGGTCGTCATCGAGCTGCTGGAGTCGGTGGACCCGGAGCCCGAGGTGATCGCCGCCTGCGAGCAGCTGCGCCGCAAGGGCTACACGCTGGCGCTCGACGACTTCGTGAACGCGCCGGGCTACGAGCCGCTGCTGGCGCTGGCGTCGATCGTGAAGATCGACGTGCTGAACAAGTCGGAGGCGGAGGTGAAGAGGGTCGCCGACGACCTGCGGAAGTACGGCGTGCGCCTGCTGGCCGAGCGCGTGGAGACGGCGGAGGTGCGCGACATGTGCCGCCGCCACGGCTACACGCTCTTCCAGGGCTACTACTACAGCAAGCCGCAGATCGTCTCGCACCGCGAGCTGAGCGTCGAGCACTCGACGATGCTGCGGCTGCTGAACCTCCTCGAGGACACGAAGGCGAGCGACGGGGAGATCGAGAACGCGTTCAAGTCCGATCCGTCGCTGTCGTACAAGCTGCTGCGCATCGCCAACTCGGCGGCGTTCGGCGGGCGCGACGTGACGAGCATCGGCTTCGCGCTGCGGATGGTGGGCCGCGGGGTGCTGCACCGCTGGCTGACGGTGCTGCTCGTGTCGTCGGTGGCGTCGAACAACGGCATCGCGCTGGAGCTGGTGCTCGCCGCGCTGGTGCGCGCGCGGCTCGCGGAGCTGGCGGGCGAGCGCTCGGGCCGCCGCTCGGAGATGGGGCCGCTGTTCCTGGTGGGGCTCTTCTCGCTGCTGGACGCGCTGCTGCGCATGCCGATGGAGGGCATCCTCGCGCGCATGGCGATCGGGCAGGAGGTGAAGGACGCGCTGCTGACGCGCAGCGGCCCGTACGCGAGCACGCTGGCGCTGGTCGAGGCGCAGGAGCGCGGCGACTGGAGCGCGGTGCAGGACGCGGCGGAGGCCGTGGGCCTGTCGATGTCGCAGGTCTCGGCGCTGTACACCGAGGCGCTGGGCTGGGCGGGCGAGCGCGTGCGGGGCATGAACTGACGCTGCGGGCTGCGGATCCGCGGTGGCATCGCCGCGGCGGACCCGGACGGCGCACGGCAACGGCATCTGCAAGGAAGAGATCTGAAGAAGATGTGATGAGTGCGGATGGCTCCGGTGGGGCGCGAGGTTCCTCGCCACC
>CBHYLO010000764.1:0-1917 GCA_966128675.1 uncultured bacterium
CGCTCCGCGTGGCGGCGGCGCTCCGTGCACTCCGAGGAGCGATCCGCAGGATCCGTCTCATCCGAAGCATCCGTAGTCCGTCGTTCACCGACCCGGGCCCCGCGCGCCGGACCCGAACGGCAATTGCAAGGAAGAGATCTGAAGAAATTCTGATGAGGGCGGATGGCTCCGCGTGGTGGGGAGGGATCTCGCGCTCCACCCGAGCCATCCGCCCTTATCGGATCCGTTGTCAGATCGCTTCCTCGCAAACGCCCCTCGCGGTCCGGACTCCCGATGAACGATCGGGCAGGTGTGGCCCGAACGCCTCAGGATTGCATGTTCGCCGCGCCGTCCGCACACTGGGCGCGCGCCGCGGGCCCCCGGGAGCCCGGCGCCCACATCCTTCGGGAGGATCGCGTCCATGACCGTCGCGTCGCGCCGCCAGCTCGCCCGCACCGCCGTCCTCGCCCTGCTGCTCGCCGGCGCGTGCGCGGATCCGACCCTGGCGCCCGACGGCGCGCTGCGTCCGCGCGCCCGGCCCGCCGGCGACCACACGCCCGCGCCTACCACCGTCACGGTCGCGGGCAGCCTCCAGTCGGAGGCGGGATGCTCGGGCGACTGGCAGCCGGCCTGCGCCAGCACCGGGCTGACCTACGACGCCAACGACGGCGTGTGGCAGGGCACGCTCGCCCTCCCCGCCGGCGACTACGAGTACAAGGCGGCGCTCGACGGCACGTGGGACGAGAACTACGGCGTCAACGCGACCACGAACGGCGCCAACCTCGCGCTGGCGCTCGCGGCGCCGACGACGGTCAAGTTCTACTACGACCACGCGACGCACTGGATCACCGACAACCGCCGCTCCGTGATCGCGACCGCGGCGGGCAGCTTCCAGTCGGAGCTGGGATGCCCGGGCGACTGGGATCCGTCGTGCCTGCGCTCGTGGCTCCAGGACCCCGACGGCGACGGCGTCTACACCCTCGTCACGAGCGCGCTGCCGGCGGGCAGCTACGAGGTGAAGGTCGCGATCGGCGAGGGCTGGGACGAGAACTACGGCGCGAGCGGCACGCCGAACGGCGCCAACATCCCCGTCACGGTGCCGGCGGGCGCCACGATGCGGTTCGCGTACGACGCGACGACGCACGTGCTGACGGTCACCGCGACGCAGGCGCCGGTCACGACGGTGACGGCCGCCGGCAGCTTCCAGTCCGAGGCGGGGTGCGCGAGCGACTGGGACCCCGCGTGCGCGGCCACGCACCTCGCGTACGACGCGACGGCGGGCGTGTGGCGCGCGGTGTTCACGCTGCCGGGCGGCAGCTACGAGGCGAAGACGGCGATCAACGACGGCTGGGACGTGAACTACGGCGCGGGCGGCACGCTCGACGGCGCGAACGTCCCGTTCACGGTGCCGTCGTCGGGCGCGGCGATGCGCTTCACGTACGACCCGGCGACGCACGTGCTCACGATCGCCGAGGTCGCGCCCCCCCCGACCGCGGCGCAGCAGCTGGCCGTGCTGCGTGCGATGGTGGGCGCGCTGGCGCTGGACCGCGGCACGACGACGAGCCTCCAGGCCAAGCTCGCCGACGCGCAGGGCGCGATCGCCGCGGGCGCGACGGCCAGCGCCTGCGCGAGCCTCGCGGACTTCATGGCGCAGGTGCGCGCGCTGAGCGGGCGGAAGATCCCGGCCGCCGCCGCCACGGCGCTGCTCGATACCGCGGCGGCGGTGCGCGCGACGCTGGGCTGCTGAACGACGCGCCGGAACCTCGCGCCGGACCCGAACGGCAGTTGCAGGGAAGCGATCTGAAAACTGCCGATAAGAGCGGATGGCTCCGTGTGGCGACGAGGGATCTCGCACGCCACCGGCGCCATCCGCACTCATCGGCTCTTCTTCAGACTGCTTCCCTGCAACTGCCGGTCGCCGTTCGGCCCGTGCGCGCT
>CBHYLO010000765.1:0-1907 GCA_966128675.1 uncultured bacterium
CCGCGCGCAGCGCCTCGTCCAGCCCGAGCCCCGGCCGCGCGCCCTGCACCTCGGTGCGCGTGGTGGCCGAGACGGCGAACGGCGCGCGCGCCGGATCGAGGGTCGAGCGCAGCACGGTGGTGACGACCGGCGGCAGCGCGCGCGCGGCGCTGTCGCGCCGGGCCAGCGTGTCGCGCGGCGCCGTCTGCGCGGCCGCACCGTGCGCGCCCGCCGCCGTCGCGGCGACGAGCGCTCCCACGCGGCGCAGGCTCACGCGGGCACCGGCGCGTCGTCGATGTCGGCCGCGTCGAGGCGTCGCAGGCGCCGCCAGTCGAGCGCGACGAGCACCGACGCGATCACGACGATGACCGCGTTGATCGCGCACCACGGGCAGAAGCTGTGCAGCACGATGAACTCGCCGTACTTGAGCCGCAGCGTGAAGAGCAGCGCGGGAAAGACGAGCGCCGAGAGCGCGACGGTCGGCCAGCGCGCGTCCTCCCACCGCGGCAGCGTGCCGAGCACCGCGACGACGAACACGGCGGCCCACCCGACGGCGCCGATGAGCGCCACGTCGACGCCCAGGAACCAGCCGTAGGAGCTGAGCTGCACGACCTCGCACCCGTGCTCGGCGCCGCACGACAGCGTGCCGGCGAGCCCGATCTTCCAGAGGTGCAGGTAGAGGGCGACGATGGAGTCGACGAGCGCGAAGAGCGCCACGGCCATGCGGTAGGTCATGCGGGGACGTTACCTCCCGGTCGCCGACGCCGGCAGCGGGCGCCGCACGTCCCACCACGTCTTCGCCACCGCGGCGAGGACGATGACCGCCCCGCCGGCCCACGAGAGCGCCGACGGCCGCTCGCCGTGCGCGAGGTACGCCCAGCCGGGGTTGAGCGCCGGCTCGATGAGCAGCAGCGTCGACGCCTCCAGGGCGGGCACGTGGGGCATCGCGCTGCTGAGCGCGAGGTAGGCGAGCCCGATCTGCACGACGCCCAGGTAGAGGATGACGAGCCAGTCGGCGGTGCCGGCGCCGTGGACGGGCAGCGCCATCGGCAGGCAGGCGAGGCAGGCGAGCACGTTGCCGGCGACGACGGTGGAGAGCGCCGCGCCGCCGTCGGCGGACGGGGTCTCGGTCGCCGCCTCGTCGGCGGTCTCGCGCACCGGCGCGGGCCGCGCCGCGCCGCGCCCCAGCCACCGCAGGCCGAGCACCGTCGCCGCCCACGTCACGCCGCTGATCACGGCCAGCAGGTTGCCGCCGAGCGGGTCGGGCGCGGTGGCCTGCGGCGCGTCGTCGCCGACGAAGAAGCAGACCATGCCCAGGGTTACGACGCCCATGAACGCGACGTCGCGCCGCGTCGTGCGCTCGCCGAGCAGCGCGGGGCCGGCCAGCAGCACCCAGAGCGGCGCGGTGCTCTGCAGGAAGATCGCGTTCGCCGACGTCGTGCGCTTGTTGGCGATGACGAACAGCACGAGCGTCGCCGCGTAGACGGTGGCGACGGCGAGCACGCGCGGCGACCAGCGCGCCCGCGCGGCCGGCACCAGCAGCCACACCGCCAGCGCCGCCACGCCCGAGCGGAAGCTCGCGACCTGCCAGCTGGTGAGCGAGGCGGCCTTGATCGCCGCGCCGCCGGTGGAGAAGAGCACGGCGGCGGCGATCAGGCGGAGCCGGGCGTCGAGACGCGAGACGGGCATGGAGAAGCGGAAGCGCGAGCACGATCAGGGGCGAGCGCGCAACCTAAGACCGCGCGGAGGGCCGAGTCCACGTCACTCGGCGTGTGGCCTCCGCGCGCGGACGCCGGTGCTCTGCTCGTCAGGCGCGCGTGGTCCTGCGAGCCGCGGCGTGGGGTGGAGCGGCCCGCCGGCTCGGTATTCCGCGGGTCGGAGCCCCGCCGGCGCTGCGCGCGGCGGTCTCCTCATCCGCGGAATACAGG
>CBHYLO010000766.1:0-1897 GCA_966128675.1 uncultured bacterium
GCCTCGCGCCCGCGCGCCTCGGCCTGCGCGCGCGCGTCCACGGCGTCGGCGCGCAGCGCCTCCGCCGTGCGCTCGGCCGCGGTCGCGCGCACCGCCTGCCACGTGCTCACGCCGGTGCCGATCACCAGCGCCGCGGCGGCGAGCGCCGCGCCGCCCACGAGCGCGCGGTTGCGCCGCGCGAACCGGCGCAGCTGGTACACGGCGCTCGCGCGCCGCGCCGCGATCGGCTCGTCCGCGAGGTAGTGCCGCAGGTCGTCGGCGAGCGCCGCGGCCGAGGCGTAGCGCTGCTCCTTCTCCTTCTCGAGCGCCTTGGCGACGATCGTCTCGACGTCGCCGGCGAACGACCGGTCGATCGCGCCGAGGCGCGTGGGCTCGTCGTTGAGGATGATGCGCAGCGCCGACGGGAAGCTCTGCCCGTCGAGCGGCAGCGGGCGGCGCCCGGTGAGCAGCTCGTGCAGCAGCACGCCGAGCGCGTACACGTCGCTCCGCACGTCGACGTCGAGCGGATCGCCCGACACCTGCTCGGGGCTCATGTACGCGAGCGAGCCGAGCACCTCGCCGAGCCCCGTGGACGTGCTGGCGCCGTCGATGTCGACGAGGCGCGCGATCCCGAAGTCCAGCACGCGCGCGCGCCCGCTCTCGTCGACCAGCACGTTGCCGGGCTTGAGGTCGCGGTGGATGACGCCGCGCTGGTGCGCGTAGTGGACCGCGTCGCACACCTGCAGCGCGAGCGCGATGCGGTCGCGCACCGCGCCGCGCGCGGCCGGGTGCGCGGTGAGCGGCACGCCCGACACGCGCTCCATCGCGATGTACGGCTGCGGGCCGTCCGGGCCGTCCGCGGTGCCCGCCTCGAACACCTGCGCGATGCCGGGATGCTGCAGCCGGCCGAGCACCTCCGCCTCGCGCTCGAAGCGGCGCAGCAGGCGCGGGCCGGCGAGGTCGCGGCGGATCACCTTCAGCGCCACCTGGCGGCGCGGCTGCGACTGCTCGGCCAGGTAGACGGTGCCCATGCCGCCCTCGCCCAGCAGCGCCAGCACGCGGTAGGGACCGACCGCGCCGGGCAGCGTGCGTCCGGAGGTCGGCGGAACGACGACGGAATCCGGCACGGCGAGGGCGGGGAGGGGGCGTCGTTCGGACTGCGCGAGGTGCTGCGCGACGACCGCGGTACATTACCGTCCCCGCGACTCCGCGCCAGGAGCGGGCAGCCGGATCCGTCCACCCGCCGCCCCGCGCGCCGTGCCGCCTGCCGACGCTTCCTTCCGCTCGCGATCCGACGACGACGCGGGCGCGCGCTGGCGCCGCGTGCGGGCGCTGTTCGACGCCGCGGTCGACCTGCCGCGCGGCACGCGCGACGCGTGGCTGGGCGACGCCACGCGGGACGACCCGTCGCTGGCCGCCGAGGTGCGCGCGCTGCTGGACGCCGACGCCGAGCCGGATCCGCTGCTCGCCGACGACGCGCGGGCCGCCGCGCCGGCCGCGAGCATCGGCGCGTGGCGGCTCGGGCCCGTGGTGGGGCAGGGCGGCATGGGCACGGTCTACCGCGCCACCGACGCCGACGGACGGGTGGTCGCGCTCAAGCGCCTGGACGCGCCGCTCGACGACGCGACCGCCGCCGCCCGCTTCGCGCGCGAGGTGCGGCTGGGCGCGCGGCTGCGGCACCCGCACCTCCTGCCCGTCCTCGACGCGCTGCACGCCGAGGAGCGCCCGTGGCTGACGATGCCGCTCGTGACCGGCGAGACGCTGCGCGCGCGTCTCGATCGCGAGGGGCGGCTGGCGGTGCGCGAGGCCGTGCGCCTGGCGCGCGCGCTCGCCGACGCGCTGGCCGCGCTGCACGCCGCGGGCCTCGTCCACCGCGACTTCAAGCCCGAGAACGTGCTGCGCGATCGCACCGGTCACG
>CBHYLO010000767.1:0-1887 GCA_966128675.1 uncultured bacterium
GCCGCGCGCGGCGGCGCCGAGGCGGAGGAGGAATAGCCGTCGGGCGGTGGCCCGGCGCGCCTCAGCGCGCCCGGGCCGCCAGCACGCCGCGCACGTCGTCGAGCGAGACGCCGATCGCGCGCAGCGCCACGAGGGTGTGGTACACGACGTCGGCGCCCTCCTCCGCCGCCCGGTCGCGGTCGGCGTCGGCGCACGCGGTCACGAGCTCCGCCGCCTCCTCGCCGATCTTCTTCAGGCGCAGGTTGCGGTCGGCGAGCAGGCGCTGGGTGTAGCTGGGGCGGGGGGGAGGCGGCGTGGGAGCAGCCTCCGCAGCCTCCGCGGCGCGCGCGGCGATCGTCGCGTCGAGCGTCCCCAGCGCGTCCGCGCCCAGCGCCACCGCGCCGAAGCACGACGTCGCCCCCGTGTGGCACGCCGGCCCCGCGGGCGTCACGCGCGCCAGCACCGCGTCGGCGTCGCAGTCGGCGGCCAGCGACACCACGCGCTGCACGTTCCCGCTCGTCGCGCCCTTGTGCCACAGCCCGCGCGTGCGCGAGCGGTAGTGCATCTCGCCCGTCGCCAGCGTGCGCTCCAGCGCCTCGCGGTCGGCGTGCGCGACCATCAGCACCGCGCCGGTGCGCGCGTCCTGCGCGACCACGGTCACCAGCCCGGCGCCCTTCGTGAAGTCCAGCGTGTCCAGATCGAGCATGCGCGGAATGTAATCCCTTCCGATCCCCCGCTCCCCGCGCCAGCTTGCGCGGCCACCCCGCTCCCCGCCCCTCGTGCGCAAGACCGCGCAGCGCCTCCTGACCGAGTACGGCCTCGCCGCCGTCGTGGTCTACTTCACGATCTTCTTCGCCGTGCTCTTCGGCGCCTGGGCCGCCATCGGCGCCGGGTGGAAGCCGACGGGCGCGCTCGCGAACGTGGGCGCGTTCACCGCCGCGTACCTGTTCACCAAGGTCACGCAGCCGGTGCGCATCGCCGCGACGGTGGTCCTCGCGCCGCTGGCGGCGAAGCTGTGGGAGCGCGTCACGGGGCGGCGGCCCGGTGAGATCGCGGCCGCCCCGGCCGCGCCGGCGACGGACGAGCCGCGCGTCTAGCGACCCCAGGCCTGGCACGGACGGGGCGTCGTCCCCGTCGGGGGCATCGTCGCCAGATCGGCGGAATCGGCCGTGGCGCCGAGCTGCTTGCGGACGGGCCAGAAGCACGGGAAGTAGCTGCTGCGCAGGAACTTGATCTCGATCCCCTCGGCGCGCCCCTGCTGCAGCGGGACCATGAAGAGCAGCCCGAACTCGTCGATGGAGCGGGCGAAGCGCAGCGGCCCCGCGTCGAACGGATCGAGGCCGATCCCCGCGATCATGCGCGCGACGGTCTCCTTCGCCGCGCGGTCGCTCGAGGCGATGGGCACGGTCGGGGCGACGCCGTGCACCAGCGGATCGGGAATGACGTAGGCGCCGGGGATGCCGACCTTCACCACGCGCGCCCGCGGCGCCCACGCCTGCACGCGCTCGCTGTTCGACGGGCCGGGCACGAGCTCCAGGTAGCCGTCGGCTCCCTTCCGCGTGACCGCCGAGCTGACGTCGACGAGGATCTTCCCGTCGAGCCGGCCGAGGCCCCTGGTCACCACTTCCTCCAGGGCGGCGGCCGGCACCGCCAGCACGATCACGTCGGCGCGCGCCGCCGCGTCCTGCTGCGTCGCCGCCGATCCCTTCGGGCCGGTGCGCGCGACCAGCGCGCGCACGGACTCGCGCGCCGGATCGCGCGTCCCGTAGATCACGGTGTGACCGAGCTTCGCGAGCTGCGGGCCGAGCGCGCTGCCGACGTTGCCGGTGCCGATGACGGCGACCGTCGGCAGCGCCTGCCGCGCGCTCGCGTCGTCCCGCGACGTCTGCCGGCCGCTGGCACCGGCGG
>CBHYLO010000768.1:0-1879 GCA_966128675.1 uncultured bacterium
TTCAACGGAGCCCCTGTCATCCTGTCCAGACGCCGTTCGTCGTTCGAGCCCGCAGCCCGCCGCTCAGGGTTGGCGCCCGTACGCCCCCACCTCGCGATGCGTGCGGCGCCACACGTCGTCCAGCGCGCCGTCGCGCAGCATCTTCGCGATCCACACCATCTGCCCGACGTGCGTCGACATGTGGATCGTCACGTTCAGCACGTCCTCCAGCACCGTCGGGTAGAACGCCGGGTCCGACGAGCGCGCCGCCAGCCGCGCGGGCGTGAGGTCGGCGAGCACCGCGTCCGCCTCGGCGATCGCGGCGTCGAACTCCTCCAGCAGCGCGGCGCGCGGGATGGGCGGCGCCTCGAACTCGGCGTCGCGGTCGCGCACGTAGCCCGAGCCGCCGATCCCGTGGCCCACCAGCGCGCGGATGTTGCCCGCGAGGTGCCGCACGAGGATCCCGACCGAGTTGCTGTGCGCGTTCGGCCGCCACCACAGCTGCGCGTCGTCGAGCGCCTCGACGGCGGCGTGGATCTGCCGCGGGAAGGCGCGCGCGAGGCGCAGGCGGCAGTGCGCCAGCGCGGCGAGCGCGGGGTCCGCCGGCACGGCGGACGGGATCGACGGCACGACGGGATCCGACATGCGCAGCCCTCCGAAGACGGGAATCGCGGCCCACCCCCGCAGATACGGCGGCCGCCCGCGCCCCGTTGCGCGCGGGAGCGCCTAGAGCCGGCCCAGCGTCACGGAGCCGTTCACCGTCTTCAGCGACACGCGCTGCCCGCCCGCGCCCAGCGTGCCGCGCAGCGACCGGCGGTTGCCCTCCTGCAGCGCGATCGGGAAGTCGCTCTTCGCGCGGCCGTTCACCGTCTGCAGCGAGACGTCGGCGTCGACGCTCGCCGGCAGCAGCGCGGTCACCGAGCCGTTCACCGTCGCCAGCTCCACCGACGCGCCCGGCGGCAGCCCGTCCACGCGCGCGCGCACGCTGCCGTTCGTCGTGTGCCCCGAGACGCGGCCCGACGACGTGCCGATGGTCACGCTGCCGTTGGTCGTGCGCGCGATGACCTCCGACGTCGCGTCGGCGACGATGACGCCGCCGTTCGTCGTGCGCGCGTCCACGCGCACGCCGGCGGGGACCGCGACCAGGTAGTCGACGCTGACGCTCGCGTGCCGCCGGAACAGCCGCTCGAACCAGCTGCCGCCGCGGTGCGACGTGCTCTGGTAGCGCTCCGCGGTGCACGCGCCGCTGCCCCAGATCGCGCACGCCGTCACGCCCTCGTCGTCCGGCGTGGCCACCAGCCGCACCTCCTGCGGCCGCCGGCCGCGGAAGCGCCGCGATGCCGTGATCACGACCTCGGCGCCCGGCGCGCGCGCCACGCGCACCGAGCCGTTGAGGTCGCGGATGCGCACCCAGCCGCCCTGCGGCACGGTGCCCGTCCAGCGGAATGCCGGCTCGGTGCGGGGCTCCCCATCCTCGGAGTGGCGGCAGCCGGCGAGTGGGACGAAGGCCAGCGCGGCGAGGACGAGCGCGGGACGCGGGCGGATCATGGCGGTGAACCGGTGAGGGGAGCCGGACGGGCGGGGCGTCGCGGACGGCGATGGGCTCTCTACGCGACGCCGCGAGGCGGCGTTTCGGGCGCGCGGGTCGCCCGGCGATGAGACAGCGCGCTCGCCCGACGGGGTTTGACAGCGCCCGCGCGGCAGCAGTGGTGCTGCAGGACTGCCACAGGATTGCGTGCCTGAAGAGTTCGTCATATTCTCGCCGCGCTCGCCGGACGACGCCGTTCGGCGAATCGAACATGTCCGACCCAATGCACAGAGGAACGTCGATGTCCGTTCGTCGCTACTCGCTCGCGCTCGCCGCCGTCACGCTCGCCGCCTGCTCCACCGATCCCGCCTC
>CBHYLO010000769.1:0-1868 GCA_966128675.1 uncultured bacterium
GGACCTACCAATACCCTGCTGGCGACGGCCGGGGCGACGGCGGGCGTGCGGCGCCAGTCGGCGCGCAAGGCGCTCGTGGTGGCGCAGGTCGCGCTGGCGCTGGTGCTGGTGGCCGCGTCGGGGTTGATGGCGCGCAGCTTCGCGCGGCTGCGCGACGTGGCGCCCGGCTTCGACCCGGCGCGCGTGCTGGCGGTGCGCGTCGCGCTGCCGCCGTCGAGCTACCGCGACGCCGCGTCGGTGGCGCGGCTGTACGACCGGCTGCTGCGCGAGCTGGACGCGCTGCCCGGCGTGCGCGACGCGGCGCTGACGTCGTGGCTCCCGCTCTCCGAGGACCACAACAACGGCACCGTGTACGTGGAGGACCGGCCGGTCGTGGGCGACGCGGTGCCGCCGGTGCACGAGCAGGTGCACGTGAGCCGCGACTGGTTCGCGACGGTGGGCACGCCGCTGCTCGCGGGGCGCACGTTCGCGCCGCACGATCCCGCGCGCGCATCCACCGAGGTGGTCGTCAGCCGCGCGTTCGCGCAGCGCTACTGGCCGGGGCGGAGCGCGATCGGGAAGCGCGTGCGCGCGGGGCTCGTCGGGCCGTGGCTCACCGTCGTCGGCGTCGTGGGCGACGTGCACCTCGCGGCGCTCGACCATCCCGCCGAGGAGGCGCTCTACCTGCCGTACCACGCGTTCGACCGCGACACGGCGTGGGCGCCCACGAGCGTCGCGCTCGCGCTGCGCGCCGCGGGCGACCCGGCGGCGCTGGTGGCCGCGGTGCGGCGCACGGTGCGCGCGCTCGACCCGGCGGTGCCGACGTACGACGAGCGACCGCTGGCGGACACGCTGCGCGCCGCGGCGGCGCGCACGCGCTTCACGACGCTGCTGCTGGGCATCGCGAGCGCGGTGGCGCTGCTGCTGGGCGCGGTGGGGATGTACGGCGTGATGGCGTACGGCGTGAGCCTGCGCCAGCGCGAGATCGGCGTGCGCCTCGCGCTGGGCGCGCGGCCGCTGGACGTCGGCCGCATGATCTCGCGGCAGGGCGTGGCGCTGGCCGCCGCGGGCGTCGCGATCGGGCTCGCGGGCGCGCTGGCGGTGACGCGCTTCCTGCGCGGCCTGCTCTACGGCGTGAGCCCGACCGATCCGCTGACGCTGGGCGCGACGTGCGCGCTGCTGCTCGCCGTCGCGCTGGCGGCGAGCTGGCTGCCCGCGCGCCGCGCGGCCGCGCTGCCGCCGGTGGAGGCGCTGCGGCGCGACTGAAACGCGAGTCTAGCGTACGGTGACGGTGCCCGACATCGCCGCGCCGTGGATCGAGCAGCGGTACGCGTAGCTCCCCGCCGTCGGGAAGGTGCGCTCGTAGCTGCCCTTGCTCTGGATGGGCGAGCGCGGGCCGTCGCTGAAGGTCACGTCGTGGTCGGCGCTGCCGGCCCAGGTCCACGTCACGGTGGTCCCGGGCGCGACGGTGGTGGAGGCGGGCGAGAACGCGTTGTCCGAGACGCGGATGTCGCTGCTGCTGCTCGGCGTCGCGGTGGTGCCGCCGCTCGGCTCCGTGGGCGAGTAGTCGGTGCCGCCGTCGCCGTTGCCGCCGCCCCCGCCGCAGGCGGAGAGGACGACGAGCGCGAGCGGCAGGGCGAACGGCACGACGAGCGCGCGGGCGATGCGCATGGAAGCTCCTGGCAGGGGACCGGGGCCGCCACGGCGATTGGCCGCCCCCGACCGCTGACGGCACGGGGGCGCGGTTTCATCCCACGCGAAGCCGGAGCGCTGCGGGCTGCGGGCTGCGGCTCGGCTCCGTGCCCTCGGCGTCCGCTACCGCGCCCCACCTGCACGAACGACTCGTGGGGACTACGGATGCTCCGGATGGAGCGGATGAGACGGATCGC
>CBHYLO010000770.1:0-1843 GCA_966128675.1 uncultured bacterium
CGGCGCCGGGGTCGGCGGCCACGGGCTGCTGCGCCCCCACGGTCAGGGGCGCGGCGGCGGCGCCGGCGGCGGCGAGCACGGCGAGCGCGAGCCGGGCCGCGCGGGGCGGCCGGACGGGCGACGGCGTGCGGGAGTGTTCAGTCATGAGGGGGTCACGGAGCGCAGACGTGGGGCCGGCATCGGGCCGGAGCATGGCAGACGTCCGGCAGCGGCAATCGTTCAGCGCCCCGCCCGAAGTCCTCCCCACCGGGCGGCCACGTCGCGCGGCCGCCCACCGGAGCAGAGAACGCGCCCCGCCCCCCCGATGTTGAACCGCAACCGGATCGAAATCGGGCCCTTAACGCCCGCGAATCCGCGGCGTCTCCCCTCTGTTCCCCACGCGGCCCGACTCCGTGCCAATCGGTTCGGACCGCGCCTCCGTCCGCACGTCCAGCCGCCGGAAGCCCCCCATGACGCACCAGCCCGCCCGCTCGATCGCCCGCGCCGCCGCCGCCGCGGCCCTGCTCTTCGCCGTCAGCGCCACCTCGGTGGCCGCGCAGCCGCCGCAGGGCGGCCGTGGCGGTGGCCAGGCCATGCAGCAGATGATGTTCGAGGGGATCACCCTCACGGCCGCGCAGCAGACGAAGATCGACTCGCTGCGCACCGCGTTCCGCGAGAAGGCGATGGCCGAGCGCGCCGCGGCCGGCAACGCCGGCGGCCCGCCGGACAGCGCGACGATGGCCGCGCGCCGCGAGCGCACGGTGCAGGAGCGCAACCAGCTGCGCGCCGTGCTGACGGCCGACCAGCAGGCGACGTTCGACAAGAACCTCGCCGCCATGGAGGAGCGCATGAAGCAGATGCGCGCCCAGCGCGGCGGTGGCGCGCCGCCGGCCTGATCGCGGCCGCGGCACACGCACGGAACGACACGGGGGCGATCGCCGAAGCGATCGCCCCCGTGTCGCATGCGGCGCGGCCCGCGCGCCTCAGCCGCTCTTCCGCCGCGACGACCAGTGGATCGCGCTGATCCGCCACCCGTGCGGCATGCGCGTCAGCACCATCAGCTCCGCGCCGGCGCTGTTCACGGGACGCCCCTTGAACTCGCCCTTCGTCTCGCTGCTGCCGACGGTCCACGCGACGTCGCCGCGCACCCGCACGCGCACGGGCGCGCGCGTGCCGGGCACCGCGCGCGCGTACTCGATGTCCGCCGGCAGGTGGTGCGCGCGGTAGTCGGCCACCGTCTCGACCGCGCCGCTCTCCAGGATCGCCGCGTCGGGCGCCAGCAGCGCCAGCGCCGCGGCGCTGTCGCCCTGCTCCAGCGCGCGATGGAAGCGCGTCACGACGGCGGCCGCGTCGACCGAGTCGGATGCGGCCGCGGACGTCGGGGCCTTGGTCACGGGCTGCGCGGCGGCGGTGCCCGCGCACAGGACGAGCGCGGCGAGCGAGGCGTGCGGTCGGAGCATGGAGAGGACGGGAGTGGGAGGGAACGGGCGCGGGCGGATCAGGGAACGACGTCGGTCGGCGTGGCGACGAGCACCGCGGTCACCACCAGCACCATCGCGCCGAGCGCCAGCTCGACGGTCGCGCTGCGGCGCAGCCGCGCCGCGCCCGACGCGTCGCCGAGCGCGGGGCGCGCGCGCCGCCAGTTGTAGGCGCCGGTCGCGGCGACGAGCAGCAGCAGCGCGAGCTTCACGAGCAGCGTGCGGCCGTACGCGGAGCCCCACAGCGCGCCGAGCGCGCCGAGGTGCAGCCAGGCGGAGATGCCGCCGGTGAGCGCGACGACCGCGGCGCACGCGAGCGCGAGGGGCGAGAACGCGTCGACGGCGGCGGCGGCCGCCGCGCCGCGCGCCTCGGGCGCCAGGCGCAC
>CBHYLO010000771.1:0-1841 GCA_966128675.1 uncultured bacterium
TGCCGACGTCGGCGCGGATGCCGACGCCGAGCTCTGTGGCAACACCGAGCCCGGCGCATCGGCGGAGACCAGACGTGCGGGCGCCGCGGGGACCGGATCGCGCGCGAAGGCCGGGGCGGGTGGGGTCGCGGGGGCGGCGCCGAAGCCGGTGGCGATCTGGGGGGCGGGCGGCGTCAGGGCGGGAGGGGTGGGGGGGCGCCGCGCGACCGGCGGGGCGCCCCACGATGCAGCCCGATCCCGCGCGCGGCAACGCGGCGGGGCGCGTCAGCCCTCGCCGTTCAGCTCCAGCCGCCAGGTCACCGGCACGTCCTGGCGCAGCGAGTCGCGCACCGAGCAGTACTTCGTCACCGCCAGCTCGATGGCCCGCTCGGCGTGCACGCGCTCGATGCCCGCGCCGCGGATGTGGTAGACCAGCTCCACCGCCGTCAGCCGCGCCGGCACGCCCGCGAAGCGCGGCGCCGTGGCGTCGATCGTCAGCGACTCGACCGGCGTGCGCCGCTTGGCGAGGATGTCGACCACGTCCACCGCGGTGCAGCTGGCGAGCGCCGACACGAGCGTGTCGACCGGGCTCGGGCCCGTCTTGGCCGAGCTGTCGATCCGCTGCGTCGGGCCGCCGGGCCGGCCGGCCTCGAAGCGCCCCTCGCCCTGCCACGCCACGTGCACGCGCGCCGGCGGCTTGCCCGCCGCGGGTGCCGCGGGCGCCGCGGGCGCGCCGGATGCCGCGCCGTTCGTCTCCGCGTTCGCCGTCTCCGTCGTCGACTCCGTCATCACGATCCTCGCTCGATGGGCGCGCGCACCGAGTTGCCCCACTCGGTCCAGCTGCCGTCGTAGTTGCGTACCTTCTGGTAGCCCAGCAGGTAGGTGAGCACGAACCAGGTGTGGCTGGAGCGCTCGCCGATGCGGCAGTACGCGATGACGTCGGACTCGGGGCTCAGCCCCGCCTCCTGTTCGTAGATCGCGCGCAGCTCGTCGGCGCTCCGGAACGTCCCGTCGGGGTTGGCCGCGCGCGCCCACGGGACGCTGCGCGCCGTCGGGATGTGCCCGCCCCGCAGCGTGCCCTCCTGCGGGTACTCGGGCATGTGCGTGCGCTCGCCGGAGAACTCCTGCGGGCTGCGCACGTCGATCAGCTGCCCCTTCGCCTGCAGGTGCGCGTGCACGTCGGGCATGAAGGCGCGGATGCGCGCGTCGTCGCGCTCGGGCGCGGTGTAGCGCGTCGGCGGATACGACGGGCGGTCGGTCGTCAGCTCGCGCCCTTCCTGCTCCCACTTCGTGCGCCCGCCGTCCATGACGCGCGCGTTGCGGAAGCCGAACAGCTGGAAGACCCAGAACGCGTACGTCGCCCACCAGTTGTTCTTGTCGCCGTAGAACACGACCGTCGTCGACTCGTCGATGCCGAGGGCGCGCAGGCGCTGCTCGAACTGCGCGCGGTCCACGTAGTCGCGCACGACGGCGTCGTTGAGGTCCGCGTGCCAGTCGATCTTCTGCGCGCCGGGGATGTGCCCGAGGTCGTAGAGCAGCACGTCCTCGTTGCTCTCCAGCAGCCGCAGCGACGGATCCTGCAGGTGGTCGGCCACCCACTGCGTGGAGACCAGCGCTTCGGGATGCGCGTAGCCCTTGCTGGTCACGCCGGCGTCGGTCGCAGAAGACATGGAGGTGCTCGTCGAGAGGATGGTGTCCCTCAAAGCTAATCGCGGCGGCCGGACACGTCGGCGGGCTGCGGGCTGCGGACTGCGGGCTGCGGACTGCGGACCCCCGGCCGCTCGGGACGCGCCGGCGTCGTCGAATCCGCAGCCCGCCGCCCGCAGTCGCCGTCCGGCGCCCATCGTGCCGGCCGGCACCCC
>CBHYLO010000772.1:0-1840 GCA_966128675.1 uncultured bacterium
GGGATCCCGGTCCAGCGCGCCGGACCCGAACGGCGAACGACAACGGCATTTGCAGGGAAGAGATCTGAAGAGATCGGATAACGCCGGACGGCTCCGCGTGGCGGCGAGGAACCTCGCGCTCCACCGAGCCATCCGCACTCATCCGCCTTTCTCAGATAGCTTCCCTGCAATGCCGTTCGCTGTTCAGCGGCCCGCGCGCCGCGCAGGGGTCGGCGAACCGGGGGATACGGATGCTCCGGATGAGACGGATCATGCGGATCGCTCCGCGTGGCGGCGACGCTCCGGGCGCGACACGGAGCGATCCGTCTCATCCGCTCGATCCGGAGCATCCGTAGCCGAACGAGTAGTCCATGCAGGGCCGGGTGCGACGCCGGCGGCCGAGGGCCCGGAGCGGGATCCGCCGCCCGCAGCCCGCAGCGCCGCCCGCCTACCAGCTCCCGCGCTCGCCCAGCGCCTCGATCACGCGCCCCAGCCGCCCCGCCGCGTTGCGCCAGTTGGTGTCCACCGCCGCGTGCGCGGCCTGCGGCTCGCCCGCCTCGACGTGCCGGATGATCGCGTCGTGCTCCGCCACCGACGTGTCGATCTCGTCCACCAGGCTGCTGATGTACAGCCGGACGTAGCGCTCGCTCTGCGGCTTGATCGCGTCGTGCAGCGCCAGCAGCCGCGGCCCGCCGCCGCCCTCCACGTAGGCGTGGTGGAACGCCGTGTCCGCGTCGAACAGCCGCATCGGGTCCGGGCGCTCGCCGTGCGCGGCGGCGGCCAGCTCGCCGTTAAGGCGGCGCAGCGTCCGCACGAGCGCGCCGCGCGCCGCCGCCGGCAGCTCCGCCGCCTGGCGCGCGGCGAGCGCCTCCAGCTGCCCGACGATGTGGAACAGCTCGCGCGCGTCGTCCTGCGTCAGCGGCGCGACCATCAGCCGCTGCTCGCGCGTCCCCTCCGCCGCGACGATGTAGCCCTCCTGCTGCAGCCGGTGCAGCGCGCTGCGCGTCGGCGTGCGGCTCACCCCCAGCCGGGCCGCGATGTCGCTCTCGACGATGCGCGTGCCGGGCGCCAGCCGCCCGCGCACGATCAGCTCGCGCAGCTGGGCGTACGCGCGGCCGACGCTCTCCCCGCGACCGGCGGTCGCGTCGCCGCGCGCGGCGCGAGCGGCGGGTCGGGCGGTCGTGGCGGCGCGGGGGGAGCGGCTGGTGGGCGACAACGGAGCGGCGGATCGGGTGAACGTCATGTCACGACGGGACGCGCCACATGGGTAACAGCCTGCGCGCACCGCGCCAACCGACCCGCGCGCGGCGCGTCGCCTTGCGGGTCCCGGCCCCGGGAAACATACTCGCGGCCGGCGATTGTATCCAGCTTTGTGTACAGCGATCCCCTCCGCCCCTCCCGCGATGCGACGGCGTTCCCCCACCCCCGACGTTGCGCGCCCCCTCGCCGCGATGGTCGCGATCGTCGCGATCGTCGCGCCCCTCGTCCCGCAGGCCGCCCGCGCGCAGGGCGCGCAGCTCCCGCCCGCCGTCGAGCTGCACGTCCCCAAGCCGCCCACCGTGGCCGTCGGCGACGGCGGCGCGTTCCTCGTCTACGAGCTGCACGTCACCAACCTCGCGCCCACGCCGCTCGCGCTGCGGCGCGTCGAGGTGCTGGCCCCGGGCGCCGACGGGCGCGTGCTGCTCGCGCTCTCCGACAGCGCGCTCGGACGCGCGCTCACCCGGCCCGGCGTCGCGCCGCCGCCCGCGCTGCTCGAGCGCGCGCGCATCGCCGGCGGCCAGCGCGCCATCACCTTCCTCTGGGTGCCGGGCGCCGGCCGCACGCCGCCCGCGACGCGCCGCCACCGCCTCACCGTCGCGGC
>CBHYLO010000773.1:0-1836 GCA_966128675.1 uncultured bacterium
CCGGCGCCGCGCGCCGACGCTGCGGCGCGCGGTCGTGAAGCTCGACGAGGGCTTCTCGGGCGAGGGCAACGCGACGTTCGCCTACGACGGCGCGCCCGACGGCCCCGCGCTCGCCGCGTGGGTGCGCCGCGAGCTGCCGACGCGCCTCCGCTTCGAGGCCGAGGGCGAGCGGTGGGAGCGCTACGCGCCGCAGCTCGCGCTGATGGGCGGCGTGGTGGAGAGCTTCCTCGAGGGCGACGCGGCGCGCTCCCCGTCGGTGCAGTGCCGCATCGACCCGCTCGGCGCCCCGACGATCATCTCGACGCACGACCAGCTGCTCGGCGGGCCCACGGGGCAGGTCTACTGGGGCTGCACCTTCCCGGCGCGCGGCCCGTACGTGCCCGCCATCCACGCGGCGGCGCGCCGCGTGGCCGACGTGCTCGCGGACGCGGGCGTGCTCGGACGCTTCGGCGTCGACTTCGTCTCGGTGCGCACGCGCGGCCGCTGGGAGACGGCGGCGATCGAGATCAACATCCGGAAGGGCGGCACGACGCACCCGTTCCTCATGCTGCAGTTCCTCACGGACGGCCGCTACGACCCCGAGACCGCGAGCTACCGCACCGCCGCCGGGCACCGCTGCTGCTACCGGGCGAGCGACAACCTGGGGAGCGCGGACCTGCGCGGGCTGACGCCGGACGACCTGATCGACCTCGCGGTGCACGACGAGCTGCACTTCGACGCCGCCACGCAGCAGGGCGTGATGTTCCACCTGATCGGCGCGCTGCCGGCGTTCGGCAAGCTGGGCGCGGTGGCGATCGGCCGGACGCACGCGGGGGCCGCGCAGCTGTTCCGGCGCACGGTGGAGGTGCTGGAGCGCACCGGGCGGCAGCGCGCGCCGCGCACGCGCGCTTCCGCGTTCCCCCTGACGCGATGAGGGCCGGACGCCGACGGCCGTGCCGCGCGGCCGGCCGTATCGTGCGGCGTCGTGGTGGCGATTCCCTTCCGGAGGCGTTCATGCGTACCGCGCTCCCCTCTCCCGACACCCGCGCCGATCCCGGCGCCGTCGCGCTTCCGACCTTCTCGGCGGCCGTCGCGGCGCACGGGCTGACGGCGGCGGCCGTCGACGCGCTGGTCGAGGCGCTGCCGACCGGCGTGCTGGTCGCCGCCGCCGACGGACGCGTCGTCTACGCGAACGCGGCCGCGCGACGGCTGGACGCGGAGCACGTCGAGCCGCTGCGCTGGGCGCTGACGCGCGCCCTCCTCACCGAGGAGGCGCCCGAGCCGGCGTCGCTCACGCTGCACGCCGGCCGCCCCGAGCGCCGCACGCTGCGCTGGGAGATCGCGCTGGCGCGCGACGCCGGGGGACGCGTGGCCGGCGCCGTCGTCGCGCTGACCGACGTCACCGCGCAGGTGCGCGTCGCGGAGTGGCAGCCGCTCGTGGACTCGCTGATGGACCTCTGACGCGCGCGCCTCGCGCCCGCCCCGCACCGCCCGTCCGCAACCCCGCGGGCGGGCGCGTCGTAGTGCCCCCGCCCCTCCGCCCGGCCGTCCCTCCCGCCCTCGCCCGTGTCCACGCCGTCCGTCTCCGCGCCCGCCGCCGTCCCGCCCGCCCCCGCAGCACCGCTCGCGCTCCGCGGCGGCGCGCTCGCGCTGGGCTACCTGGCGGGGAGCGTGGCGCTCGCGTTTCCCGCCAGCCTCCTCGCCACCAACGCCGCCACGCGCGCGGGGATCCCCATCAGCCCGACCATCTTCCGCGTCGTGATGCTGGCGTGCGCCGCGGCGGGCGGCGCGCTGTGGGGACGCGCGGTGGCGCGCGCGACCGGCGCGCCCGCGGCGCGCGTGGCCGCGCACGCGGCG
>CBHYLO010000774.1:0-1834 GCA_966128675.1 uncultured bacterium
CCCCCCCCCCCCCCGCCGGGGGCGGCCTCCGGGGGTAACGCCCGCGGGGGCGCCCCCGGGGCCCCCCCCCGCTCGCGTTGCAGGACGTGCCGACGGCGTGGCGTGCGCGCCACACGGCCGCCGGCCGGTGCACCGTCGCCGCGGTCGAGCACGCGCGATACCTTCCTGACCATGCTCGTCATCTCCCCGCTGCGCACCGCGTGCCGCACGGCCTGAGCGCCGCACCACGACGCGCGCGCGGCCGCCGGCCGCGCGCCTGGGCGCTCGGCGCGCTGGCGGCCGCCGGGTGGACGCGCGCGGCCGCGGCGCAGTTCGGGACGCGGGTGACCGCCAGCGTCGACGTGGGCGCGGCCAGCGTCGCGTACGACGACTTCGAGCGCGCCAGCCTGATCTCGGTGACGCCGACGGTGCGGGTCGAGGGCGCCCGCACCATGTTCGTCGCGCGCGGCGCCTACTCGCGCTTCGAGACGGGGAGCTCCAGCGTCCAGGGCTCGATCGCGGGCTCGCTGGTGTCGCCGGCGTTCTGGAACGTGCGCGGCGAGGCGTTCGCGACCGCGTCCGCGACCCGCTACCGCGACATGCCCGCGGCGTCCAACGTGACCGCGCTCGGCCGGCTGCACTACGCGACCGAGGGCTACGGCGCCTGGGTCGGCACGGGGGCGGGCTTCGTCGCGCAGGGGCAGTTCTTCCCGGACGCGCTGGTGCAGCTCGACTTCGGCGCGTGGCGGCGCATCGGGCGCACGACGTACTCGCTGTCGGCGACGCCGACCTGGGTCGGCCGGCCCGACGCGATCGGCTTCCCGGGGCCGACGCCGGTGGGCCGCGTGGACTACACGGACTACGCGGCCGCCATGCGGTGGCAGCATCCGAGCGCGGAGTTCGTGGCGTCGACGGGGCTGCGCGCGGGCGGAGGGCCGGACCGGATCCCGGGCGCGCGGCGCTGGCTGGAGAGCTGGACCTCGATCTGGGTGACGCGGCGGCTGGCGATCGTCGGCGGCATCGGCGCGTTCCCGAGCGACGTGCAGCAGGGGCTGCCGGGCGGGCGCTACGCGTCGGCGGCGCTGCGCGTGGCGACGGGGCGGCCGCTGGTGAACGATCCCGCCGTGCGCGCCGAGCTGACGCTGCCGTACGAGCTGAATCGCCTGCGGCGCGGGCGCGCGAACGCGGAGCGGTTCACCGTCGTCGACGACGCGACGGGGCTGCGCGTGATCACGGTGCGCGTGACCGAGGCCACGCACGTGGAGCTGATGGCCGACTTCACGGACTGGCTGCCGGTGCCGCTGGTGCGCGCGGGACGCGACGAGTGGCGGATGGCGATCGCGATCGCGCCGGGCGTGCACCGCGTGAACGTGCGCGTGAACGACGGCCCGTGGACGGTGCCGCCGGGGCTGACGTCGGTGCGCGACGACTTCGGCGGGGCGGTGGGGCTGCTGGTCGTGCGATAGGGCGCGGCGGGCGGCGGGCCGCGGATCCTGCTCCGTGCCCTCGGCGTCCGCCATCGTGGCCCGCGTGCACGAACTACCCGGTCGGCTGCGGATGCTCCGGATGGAGCGGATGCGACGGATCGCTCCGCGTGGCGGCGACGCCCCGTGCACTCCGAGGAGCGATCCGCACGATCCGTCTCATCCGGAGCATCCGTAGTCCCTCGTTCGCCGACCGTTGCCTGGCGCGCCGGGCGCGAACGGCAACGGCATCGGCAAGGATAAGATCTGAAAAGATCTGATGAGTGCGGATGGCTCCGCGTGGTGGGAGATCCCTAGCCCCCCCGCGGAGCCAGCCGCACTCATCAAAGCCGGTGTCGGCTTGCGTCCCTGCAGATGCCGTGCGGGGCCGG
>CBHYLO010000775.1:0-1829 GCA_966128675.1 uncultured bacterium
CACTCGGCGCGATGTCGATCGCGCTCCACGGAGCCTCCTCGTCGTCCTGTCATCCTGTCCAGCATTCGTCGTTCGGATCCGGCGCGAGGATGCAGCGTCGGGATCCGCAGTCCGCAGCCCGCAGCTCTTCCGTCAGCCCGCCAGCCGCTCGATCTCGCCCGCGAGGTCCAGGTCCAGCTGCGTGATGCCGCCGGCGCTGTGCGTGCTGAGCGTGCACACGATCTTCGTGTAGCGGATGTCGAGGTCCGGGTGGTGATCCGCGGCCTCGGCGGCCTGCGCGACGCGGTTCACGAACGCGATGCCCGCGAGGAACGCCGGGAACTGGTACGTCTTCGTGAGCACGTCGCCGCGACGGCTCCAGCCGGGCAGTCGGCCCAGCTCGCGCTGGATGGCGATGTCGGACAGTCGTTCGCGGGCGCTCATCGGTGGTGCGGAGAGGTGGAAGCGCGGTCGGACGCGCCGCGCGCAACGTTAACGCTCCGGTCGACGCGGACAAGGTACAAGTCGTGGACCCGCGCGTCGGGCCATGCCGCCGCACGCGCCCGTGCACGTGGCGTCGCGTGCACGCGCCGTCGCGCGCACGTCGCGCGCACGTCGGTCCCGCGTCCGCGCACCGCCGTGGCGCGCATCATCTGTTTACCCGAGACGCCGGCGGCGCGGCGGACCCCGGCTTGCATCTTCGGCTTTTGTTCGGTAAATAGGACGCCCATACTCGAGCCCGGAGAGACGCCGATGACGCTGCCCGATCCGTCGCATCCCGCGTACCCAGTCCCGCGCCGTGCCGAGTCGCCCGCCGACGCGGCCGTGCCCACCGACGACCCGCGCGCGCAGCTCTACCTGGCGTTCCGCGACGGGCGCCCGTTCATCGCCGCCCACACCATCGCCGTCGGGCGGGTGGTCGAGCCGGACCTGCCGCCCGCGGCGGACCGCGCGCAGCTGTCGCTGTTCGGGCGCTGAGCCCATGACGCACTCCGTTCGCGCCGTCGCGCGCCGCCGGTTTTCGGTCTTTGTTCGGATCGCATGAGCGTCGCGATCTCCCTCGCCGCCCATGCGCCCGTCCATGCGCCCGTCCATGCGCCCGACGCCGTTCCCACCGCCGACGTGCTCGACGCCCTGCGGCGCCGCATCGCCGACGTCGTCGACGGCGACACGGCGCCGACGCCCGGCTTCCGCACCGGCGTCGGCGCGCTGGACGCGGCGCTGCAGCTCACCGGGGGCGTGCCGCGCGGCCGCCTCACCGAGCTGCTGGGCGCGGCCGGCAGCGGCGTCACGACGCTCGCGCGGCGGCTGGTCGGGCAGGCGCTCGCCGCCGGCGCGTGGGTGGCCTACGTCGACGCCACCTGCACGCTCGCGCCGCGCGACTGGGCGGACACGGAGCGGCTGTGGGTCGTGCGGCCGCCCGACGCCGCGCGCGCCGCGTGGTGCGCCGACGTGCTGCTGCGCAGCGGCGGCTTCGGGCTGGTGGTGGTGGACGGCGCGCCGGTGCTGTCGCGCGCCGTGGCGATGCGGCTCCTGCAGCTGGCGCGCGACGCCGACGCGGCGCTCGTGCTGGTGGGCACGGGGACGCGCGCCAGCGACCTGGCGGGGGCGCTGCGGCTGCGCGCGCGGGCGGCCAACGCCGCCCCCGGCGCCGGCGAGCGGCCGCCCGTGCGGCGGTGGCGCCCCGAGGGGGGCGGGACGTGGAGCGTGGTGCAGCGCGCGGTGATCACGGTGGAGAAGGGTGGGACGCATCGCAACGTGGAGGTGAGTTGTGCGGTCGGCGTGGCGCGTCGCCTGTGTGCGTATCCCGAGGTTCCCGATCGGCGCCCTGTGGCGCGCGCGGCAGGAGG
>CBHYLO010000776.1:0-1813 GCA_966128675.1 uncultured bacterium
CCGGGCCCCGGCGGGGGCGGGGCGGGGCCGCGCGCGGCGCCGGACGATCCGCCGCGGGCCGCGTCGCGCGGGGCTTCGTCGTCGCCGCGGCCGGCGAGGCGGAGCAATTCGGGGGCCCGTCCCCGACGCGGCCGATCAGCCGCGGCGGCGGCGCGCGAGCGCGCCCAGCGCGAGCAGCCCGCTCCCCAGGAGCGCCACCGCCATCGGCTCGGGCACCACGGCGCTGGCGATCCACGGCGCGTTGATGTCGACGCGCGTCATGCCGTTCAGCTCACCGAACGACGCGTTGAGGCCCGCGCGCACGTCGCCCACCCCGAACGTGTGCCCGAACGAGCTCACGCCCGCGATCCGCCCGTTCACGAACGAGGGCCCGCCCGAGTCGCCGCCCGCCGTCAGCACCTCGTCGAGCCCGACGCCCCGCTCGCACATGTCCGGCGCGCCCACGGCGCCCAGCCACACGGGCGCCCCGTCGCCGAACGTCGCGTCGGTGAGGCGGCACAGCACGTCGCCGATCGCCCGCCCGTCGTCGAAGTCCGCGACGTACACGTTCGCGGCGGGGAGGCCGAACGCCGCGAGGAACGCGGGGTTCCAGCGCGCGTCGTCGAACGTCGTGGTGAAGCGGTTGAGCCCCTGCCGCAGGCGCTGCCCCGAGCCCGTGCTCCCGCCGACGTCCACCGTCCCCGTCGCGCCGTCGCCGCGTGCGCCCCACCCGACGACGTTGTACGTCGCGCCCAGCGCGCTCGGCTCGTAGAGGTCGTAGGAGCGGTAGTGCGCGGGCGCCGGCGCGTCGAGGTTGATCACCGCGATGTCGCGCGCGTCGACGATCGCGCCGGTGTAGTCCGGATGGATCCGCACGCTGGCCGCCGACACGGTCTGCGCGAAGTCGAACGCCTGGTTCACGTCCGGCGCGCCGGCGCCCGGCTCCGCGGTCGTGTTGCCGCCGAAGCTCTGCCCGAGCATCACCTGCACGTCGCGCAGCCGCGACAGCGTCCCCGCGCCCGGCGGCCCGTCGTGGACGCAGTGCGCGGCGGTGAGCACCGAGCGGCCGCCGTTGATCAGCGCGCCCGTGCACAGGAGCACCGGCGTGGCCGTGATCGCCCCCGTCGCGACGTCGCGCGTCTCGTACGTCATGATGAGGCGTGCGACGCCGCTGTACGCGTCCCCCCTGGCCCAGTAGCGCGGATGGTTGAAGCCCAGCGTCGGGTCGTTGATGCTGCCGGACGACCCCGACGCCGGCGGGGTGCCCGCGGCGTCCGTGAGGAGGACGCCGTTGGGATTGGAGACGTCGGCGGTCGTAAGCGTCCGGCGCGCGTCGTACGCCCAGACCAGGAGGTGGACGCCGGGGTCGAGCGGGGCCCCGGCCAGCGCCGCCGGGAGGGCGCCCGGCGCCGGGTCCTGCGCCCCGAGGGCGGCCGCGGACAGGGACAGCAGCGCCGCGACGGCACGCACGACGGGGAACGACGGGACAGCCATCTGCCGACTCCAGGGACCATGACGCGTGCGGGCAACCCGGCGCGGGGCCGGGCGACGAGCGTCGGGCGCGGCCGAGGCCGGCGCGGGGGTGCGAGGCACCGGGGCGGACGGAAGCTCGGCCGGTGCGGGGCCGGCCACGCTACGGTCCGTCCTCCCGGAGCGCAAGCGCGGTGTGGCGCGGTCGCCACGACCCGTTATGATTCCTCCACCGGGGCCGGCCGGCGTGGTGACGCACGCACGCCGCGACTCGTCCCGGCAGCACGTGATGGGGCGTAGCTGAGCTGGCAAAGCGTCCGACTGTTAATCGGAAGATCGGTGGTTCGAATCCACCCGCCCCAGT
>CBHYLO010000777.1:0-1812 GCA_966128675.1 uncultured bacterium
CACGATTGACGGCGAGCGCGGCCTGCGGCATCTCCGGCGGGACGCAGAGAGGGGCACACCGGAACCCGGTGTGCCCCTCTTCGCATGCGGACGACGGGTGGACTCAGAACGGCAGATCGTCGTCCTCGTCCTCGAGCGCGCCCGGGAAGTCCTCGAAGTCGTCGTTCCCGGCTGCGGTGCCGGCGGCCGCGCCGGCGGCCGCGGGACGCGCGTTGCCCGACGCGGCGCGCTGCGGCGCGGGCGCGGCCTGGCGGCGCGGGGCCGAGTAGCTCTCGCCGCCGTCCATGTCCCCGCCTTCGCGGCGCCCGCCGAGGAGGATCAGCTCACGGACGTTGATCTCGGTGGAGTAGCGCGTCTGGCCGTCCTTGTCCTGCCACTGGCGGTACTCGATGCGCCCCTCGACGTAGATCTTGTCGCCCTTCTTCACGTAGCGCTCGACGATGTCGGCCAGCTGCGAGCCCTTCGTGTTCCAGACGACGCACCGGTGCCATTCCGTCTTCTCCTGCTTCGTGCCGCTCTGGTCGTTCCAGGTGCGGCTGGTGGCGAGGGAGAACTGGGCCACGCGGTTCCCGCCCGGCGTGGCGCGCACCTCAGGATCGCTGCCGAGGTTTCCGATCAACGTCACCTTGTTCAAGCTTCTGCTCACGATATCCTCCCGGTTGAGTAAGGTCCGACTTCTCGTACAGCACCTCGTACAGCGCACGGTACCGGGGCGTCGCCGCCCGGCCCGCATCCAATCTACGCACGCCGGGTCCGTTCGACGCCCCCGGCCGCGTCCTGCCCGCGCGGTGCGGCCGCCAGCTCGCAGCGGAGCACCAGCGCGTCCTCCACGGGCTCGCGGTAGTACCGCTTGCGCCGCCCGAGCTCCAGGAAGCCGCGCGACGCGTACAGCCGCCGCGCGACCGCGTTCGACTCGCGCACCTCGAGGAACATGTGCCCCACGCCGCGCCGGCGCCCCTCGGCCAGCGCGGCGTCGAGGAGCCGCGCGCCGACGCCCGTGCCGCGCGCCGTCGGGGCGACGGCGATGTTCGCCACCTCGCCCTCGTCCAGCACGTACCACGCGACGAGGTAGCCCACGGGCGCGGACGCCCCGGGCGCGCCGCCGGCGTCCGCGACCAGGAAGAAGACGTCCGCGTTGCGCGCGAGCGTGGCGAACGAGTCTCGCGACCACGGATCGCTGAACACCAGCCGCTCGATCGCGGCGATGGCGTCGACGTCCGCCGGGGTGGCGCGCCGCAGGCGGACGCCCGGCGACGCGTCCCGCGCGGCGAGGTCGCGCATCGCGCTCACGGCAGCAGCGCCCCGACGGCGTCCGCCGGCAGCGCGCGCCCGTGCTGCGCCTCCCACTTCACCTGCGCCTCCGCCTTGCGGCCGTAGTCCGGCTCCCAGAGCGCGAGGTCCACCGGCGCCAGCGCGAGCGCGTCGGCGTCACCCACGCGGCGGCCGTCCAGCGCGAGCGCGAAGCCCGCTACGCCGCGCGCCGTGGCGGTCGCCGCGTTGGCGTCCAGGATCCCGCGCGCGTGGTGCGCGACGGCCAGCGCCTGCATGCCGTCGCCCGGGTGGACGCCGAGGTAGTCGTAGCCGACGACGCGCGGCCCGCGGCCGGTGCCGGCCGATGCGAGCGTGACGAGCGCCGCGTAGCGCTCGCCGCGCATCGCATCGAGCGTGGTCAGCCAGGGCCCGTCGTGCGGCGCGCTGGACGCGGCCGCGAGCGCGAGCGACGGCGCGGCCACCAGCGCGCAATCCCACACGGTCGCCAGCCCCTTCGCGATCGCGCCGGCGATGCGCAGGCTCGTGAAGCTCCCGGGGCCG
>CBHYLO010000778.1:0-1802 GCA_966128675.1 uncultured bacterium
CCCCCCCCCGCGGCCGCCCCGCCTCGCTCGTTACGTGGGTGTGCCCGCGGCGTCGACCAGCAGTCGCGCCGTCCGGGTCATGCTCCCGCCCCTCATGCGCCAGCCGGCTCCCCGTCCCCGCCTCCGCACGCTCGCGCTGCCCCCGTCGCTGCGGCGGCGCGCGCGCGCCGTTCGCCGCGCGTCACTCGTGGTGTCGCACGCGATGCTGCGCGCCGCGCTGCGCACGCTGCTGGCGCTCCCGCCCGAGTCGGCGCGCGACGCGGACCGCGCGGTCGCGGCGATCATGCGCCGCGTGCGCGCCGACGCCTAGCGCGTCGACGCCTAGCGCGCCGGCGCGCGACGCCGGCGCGCGACGCCGGCGCGCGACGCCGTCTCAGGGCGTCATCGTGCCGACGAGCATCACGTGCGCCTTGGGCGTGCCGGGGAACATCAGCCACGGCTCGGTGCGCGACGGCGTCTCGGAGATGCCCGACGTCGCGCCCGTGGCGCCCGGCATGTAGTACACGAACAGCGGCCGCACGCCGGTCGCCTTGCCCGCCGCCGCGTTCCAGCTGCCCGCGGGCCCCGTGAGCGTGTAGAGCGCGCCGCCCGTGCGCGGCATCGCGAGCTTGCCGGCCGCGATCTCGCGGAAGCGCACCGTGTCGACCTCCGTGCCCTTCACGCCCTCGGCGCGCAGGGAGCGGCCGCGCGCCATGAACGGCTCCAGCGCGCGGTGGTAGCAGGCGACGTGGAAGTTCTCCTGCGCGGGATCGTCGGCGAGGCAGCGCATCGCGCCGGTGCCCTCGCGCAGCGTCACGAGCTTGCCGGCGGCGTCGTAGCCCAGCACCGTCGCGCTCGCGCGCATCTCGGCCGGCAGCGGCAGCACGGCGGCGGCGATCTGCTCGGCCGGCGGCGGCGCGGCGTGGTGGCCGGCGGGGTGTGCGGCAGGCGCCTGCGCGGCGAGGCCGGTCGCGGACGCCGCGAGCAGGGAGGCGAGGGAGAGGGCGGTGCGCATGGGAGCGGGGATGGCGGGAAGGACGAGCGTCGCCCTCATGATGGCCCCGCCGGCGCGCTCACGCCAACTGCTACTCCTGCACCTTGTCGACGATGCGGCGCCCGCCCGCGCGGCGGTCGTCGCCGAGGGCGCGCCGCTTGGCCTCCTCCTGGGCGTGCTCGCGGAGCGCGGAGAACTCCGCCTGCAGGCGATCGAGCTCGTCGTCGGTCAGGTTCTCGAGGTCGAGCATCGAGTTGCGCGCGTCGCGCACGGCCCGCAGGAGCTCGTCGAGCTTGAGGTGCACCGCGCGCGTGTCGCGGTTCTGCGTGTTCTGGATCAGGAAGACCATCAGGAAGGTGACGATGGTCGTCCCGGTGTTGATGACGAGCTGCCAGCTGTCGGAGTAGCCGAAGAGCGGGCCGGTGAGCGCCCAGACGACGACGACGGCGACGGCGAGGCCGAAGCCCAGCGGGCTGCCGGTCAGGCCGGAGGTGCGTTGCGAGAACGTGCGGAAGAGCTCGTGCATGGCCTCCTCCTGCGGGCCGCGGTACGGTAGCGGACGGTCGGCCCGCGCTGGCCCCCGATGCGCGGACCGTGCCGTGGCGGCCGGGGCCGGAATCGGGGGCCGAAACGCCACGCCGCCGCGTCCCAGCCCGAGACGGTCGACGCCAACTCCTGGCAGGTCCACTGGCACAACCTGGGGCCCTGACATGGCCGAGGTGTCGATCGACGTCGAGGCGATGGGCTCGCTGGTCTCTGCGCTCGAGACCGCCAAGGGCGAGCTCACCGGTGCCGCCGCCGCACTGAAGAGCAACCTCGCGCTGGTCTG
>CBHYLO010000779.1:0-1802 GCA_966128675.1 uncultured bacterium
CGGCCTCGTGCAGCACCGCCGCGCGCCACGCCGCGCGCACGGGCACCGGGGCGCGCAGCGCCGCGACGACGTCCGCCAGCGCGGCGTCGCCCGCCACGTCGCCCGCCACGTCGCCCGCCACGTCGTCCGTCTCGCGCTCGGGGTCAACCGGCGACATCGCTCACCTCCGCGAGCAGCTCCCGCAGGCGGTCGCACGCCCGCATCACGCGCATCTTCAGCGCCGACACGCCGACGCCCGTCGCCCGCGCCATGTCATCGTAGCTCCACTGCTCGACGTGTCTCAAGAGGAACGCCTCGCGGTAGTGGGGAGCGAGCGACGCGACCGCCCGCGCGATGTCCTCGCGCAGCTCCGCGCCCGCGACGTCCGGCGCCACGCCCCGCTCGGCCACCGCGTCGAGGTCCGACACCTGCCGCCGCTCGCGCCGCCCGCGCGCCGCTGCCGCCGTGCGGCACCGGTTGACGAGGATCGCGAACAGCCACGCGCGGAACTGCTCGCGCTCGTCGTAGCGCGGCAGCGCGCGATACGCGCGCAGCAGCGCGTCCTGCGTCGCGTCCTCCGCGTCCTCGCGGTGGCCGAGCATGCGCGTGGCGAAGCGGAGGCACGCGGGGCCGTGCCGGTCCACGAGCGCCGCGAACGCGGCGGCGTCGCCGTCGAGCACGCGGCGCACGAGTGCAGCATCGGTCGCGGCATCGGACGCGGCGTCGGTGGGCGCTTCCATCACCCGGTGCAACCCACCGGTCGCCGCGCACGTCACAGGCGCCGCGGCGGACGGCGTCACGGCACCACGATCAGCCCGACCTGGCCGTTGAAGTCGTCGTCCACCGCCGTCGTGCCAGGCGGCGCGACCCAGCGGTCGCCGTCCACGCGCACGTTGCACCGGTGCGTGCCCGCGGCCACCGCGAGCGCGACCTCCCACCGGTCGGCGGCGACCTGCCGCAGCGCGACGGGCTTCCAGCCCGTGAAGTCGCCCGACAGCTCCACCGCGCGCGCGCCCGGCAGCCGCAGCGAGAAGACGTGCGTCCCCGGCGACGCCGCGCGCACCTCGAAGTCCGTGGGCACGGTGCGGACGACGGGCGGCAGCAGCGCGCGGTGCAGCGCGCGCGGCGCGAGCCGCAGGCCGAGGGTGAGGTCGGTCGCCGTCGTGCCGCGGAGGCCGGCCGCGGGCGGGAGCGGGCCGGCGGTCGCCACCACCGCCGCGCGCGCGCCGACCGCCACCGACCCGGCGCCTTCCATCCACGTCGCCGACCCGGCCCCCGGGACGCGCGGCCGCAGCCCCGCCGCGGCGTCGAGCGTCACGCGCCCGCGCGCCCAGCCGGCGCGCGCCACCAGCTCGCTCCAGCGGCGGCTGCGCGCCGGCGTGCCGAGGGTGCTGTCCCGCACCTCCCGCCAGAGGGTGTCGACGAAGTGGCGGGGCGTCGGCCCCGAGCTGTCGGCGCGGATGCGCGTGCCGTTCGCCACCGAATCGACGCGGTAGCTGGTCGGCGTGCCGGGCACCCGGTAGGCGCGCGACCCGAAGCTGACGCCCACCACCAGCCCGCCCAGCTGCCGCCACGCGCCCGCCGCCACCCGCTCGGCGCGCGGCCGGTGCAGCGCGGCGAGCGCCGTGGCGCGGTCGCGCCCCGCCGCGGACGGGCGCCAGTCATTCCAGGCGGCGTCCGCGCCGAGCCACAGCCCGCCGCCGCCGCGCGCCCACCCCAGCCGCGCCTCGCCCGACGCGCGGTCGCGCGCCCGGAGGTCGGTCGCGCTCGGTCCCGACGGCGCGTCGAGGGTCCCGAACGGAAGGAGGGTGGGCGAGCCCGCG
>CBHYLO010000780.1:0-1798 GCA_966128675.1 uncultured bacterium
GCCTCCTCGTCTCGCGCAAATGAAGCTGGTCCTCTTCGACATCGACGGCACGCTCTTGCGCGGCGACGGCTCGGCGCGACGCGCGTTCGAGGGGTCGCTGGTGCACGTCTTCGGCACGACGCCCGATTCGCGCGTGCACTACGACGGCAAGACCGATCCGCAGATCGCGCGCGAGCTGATGCGGCTGGCCGGTCACGACGACGCGGCCATCTACGCGCGGCTGCCGCAGGCGATCGATGGCTACCTGGAGCGGCTGCGCCGCGAGGTGTCGGGCGGCACGCGCAACTTCCAGGCGCTGCCCGGCGTCGAGGCGCTGCTGGACGCGCTGGAGCCGCGCGACGACGTCGTGCTCGGCCTCCTCACCGGCAACGTCGCCGACGGCGCGACGATCAAGCTGCGCTGCGCGGGGCTCGACGTCGCGCGCTTCCGCGTCAACGCGTTCGGCTCCGACCACGAGCACCGCCCCGAGCTGCCGCGCGTCGCGCAGCGCCGCGCGCGCGAGGTCACGGGGCACGACTTCGACGGCGAGGCGATCGTCGTCGTCGGCGACACGCCGGCGGACATCGCGTGCGCGCGCTCGGTGGGCGCGCGCACGCTCGCGGTGGCGACGGGCCGCTACTCGGTGGACGAGCTGGCGGAGCACGCGCCGACGGTCACGTTCGCCGACCTCACCGACACGGCGGCCGTCGTCGCGGCGCTGGTCGACTGACGCGGCCCGCGCATGATCGACGAGACGGAGCTGAAGGCGATGGTGCCCGATCCCGAGGCCTGCCGCGCGCGTCTCGAGGCCGCGGGCGCGCGGCTGGTGTTCGAGGGCGCGCTGATCGACCGGCGCTGGGACCTGCCGCACCGCCCGCTCGCCGACCGCGACGAGGTCGTGCGCGTGCGCTCCAGCATCCCCACGCACGCCGGCGGCGCGGCGCGCCACACGCTCGACTGGAAGGGTCCCACGCGCGTCGAGGACGGCTACAAGAAGCGGCTGGAGCGCTCGACGGGCGTCGAGGACGCCTCGGTGCTGGAGATCATGCTCGCGTCGGCCGGCTTCGTCGTCACGCGCGAGGTGGAGCGCGAGATCGCGCAGTACGCGCTGGGCGACGCGACGCTGCGCTTCGAGCGGTATCCGCGGCTCGACGTGCTGATGGAGGTCGAGGGCACGCCGGCCGCGGTCGAGGCGGCGATCGCGGCCACCGGGCTGCCGCGCGCCACGTTCACCGCCGCGCGGCTCGCGGACTTCGTCGCGGCGTTCGAGCGGCGCACGGGGCAGACGGCGGCGCTCAGCACGCACGAGCTGGCGGATGACTGAGCCGGCGGCGCCCGTGCCGGTGCGCGTGCGCGGCCTGCTGCGCGGCGCGGAGGTGGACGCGCCGGGCATCGCGCGCCTCGACGCCGACGTGCTCACGCTGATCCTGGTGGAAGGCGTGCACATCGTCCTGCGCTTCCCGGGGCTCGACGGCCTGCGCGTGGACGACGGCGAGATCGTCTGCTTCGTCACGGGCGGCGACGCGCTGGAGGTCACGCCCGATCGCGACGGCGACGCCGCGTTCCGCGCGCTGGGCGCCGCGCTGCGCGCGCGCGCCTTCGCGCTGCCCGAGGTGACGCGCGCGCTGCGCGCCTACGGCAGCCGCCGCGGCAGCCCCGGCTCCGATCACGACCGCTTCTTCGCCGCGCGGGTGGACCCGCTGCGCGCCGCGCGCGACGAGGTGGCGCGCGGCGGCGCCGAGCCGTGGCGCCCCCCCGCCCCCCCCGCCCGGGCCGCCGAGGGCGCCCCGCGGCCCCCCGGGCCCACGCCCCAGGCCCG
>CBHYLO010000781.1:0-1794 GCA_966128675.1 uncultured bacterium
CCGCACTGCACCGTCACCGCGCGCGCCGCGACCGTGCCCGTGTCGCCGCAGGCGACCACCGTCTCGGGCGCGTCGGGATCGAAGCGGATCACGAGCCGCGAGCCGACGAGCAGGCGCTCCGTGCCGCCGCCGCCGGCCAGCGCGCCGCGCCACGTCTCGCCCGCCAGCGGCGACGCCACGCGGCACCCCTGGTCCGCCACGCGCACGGTCGACGAATCGGCGCGCGCGAGCCACGCGCCGCGATCGAGGCAGTGCGCGCGCCGCTCGCCGCGCCCGGCCGCGAAGGCGTTGCCGCGCGCCACCAGCTCGCGCAGGAACGCGCCCTCCGTGAACCCCGGCTTGCCGAGCGCGGTGGGCGCGACGGCGAGCGAGTCGCCGTCGACGCGCACGTCGCCGCGCGCGACCACCGCGCGCAGCGCGTCGCCCATCGCGTCGAGCGTGAACGGGCCCGGCGCCTCGTGCGTCGCGCGCCACGCGGCCGCGCCCACGACCAGCGTCAGCGCGACGGCGACGCCGGCGCTGGCCACGAGCGCGCGGCGCACGCGCCGCAGCGCGCCCTCGCTGGCGCGCGTCTCGAGGTAGTCGCGCGGCGCGTCGTCGGCCTCGGTGGGGAGCGCGGCCAGCGCCAGCGCGACCAGCCACGCGACGAACGCCGCGTCCGCGCCCGAGCGCAGGCCGAGGCCGGGGAGGTTCTGGCCGGTGAGCGGCAGCAGCGACGCGTTGGCCGCCGCCATGTAGAGCGCGGGCATCAGCACGTACGCCGCCAGCCCGCCCAGCAGGATCGCGCGGTGCACGGTGCTGTAGCGGCGCGTCGCGTGCGCCGCGGCCAGCAGCAGCGTGCCCGCCAGCGCGAGGTACGTCAGCAGCAGCGCCGCCGCGCCCGCGAAGCCGTGCTCCGCGAGGATCCAGAGCGCGAAGACGTTGTCGGGGAGCGCGACGTCGGGCGCGATGGCGCGCGGCACGTAGGGGATGCCGTAGAGCCCGCGCCCCCACGTCCCGCCGAGCGCCGCGTAGGCGCGCATGCCCCAGTCCTGCTGCAGCGTGCTGACGATCTCGCGCGCCTCGGCCGGCGACGCGACCAGCGCCTGCGCCTGCAGCGCGGCCGGCGCCTGCACGGCGGCGTAGCGCATCTGCGGCGTGGCGAGGCGCGTGTCGGGGTGCGGCAGGGTGCGCAGCGGCGCGTGCAGCGCGTAGCCGATGGTCAGCAGCACGCCCGCCAGCATCGCCAGCGCGCCGGCCAGCCGCCGCCCGCCGAGCGTCGCCGCGCCGAACACCACCGTCGTCAGCACCGCGGTGAAGAGCAGCAGCACGAGCCCGCGGTCGGCCGCGAGGTAGCCGCCGTACACGCTGAGCGCCGCGAGCACGATCCACCACCCGAGCGTGCGCGGCGACGGCGACGCCAGCGCGCGCGCCCGCGTCTCCGCATACCACAGCACCGTGACGACGCGCACCACCAGCAGCAGCCCCGCGCAGGCGATCGCGAAGCCGAGCGTGATGCCGAGGCGGCTCACCGAGACGGCGGACGACACCAGCAGCAGCACCGCCGGCAGCAGCACGAAGCCGAGCGGCGGCAGCACGTCGCGCGCGCGATACGGCCAGGCGCGCAGCGCGCGCACTCGCGGCAGCAGCGCGGCCGCGGCGCCGCCGCCCGCGAGCGCGGCGCCCAGCACCGTCGCGCCCAGCAGGGCGCCGATCCCCGACGCGGGGCGGAGCAGCAGCGTGGCGAGCAGGCCGAGCGCGGCGCCGACGCCGGCCGCGATCCCGGCGATGCGCGCGGCGCGGGCCGGCGCCAGC
>CBHYLO010000782.1:0-1794 GCA_966128675.1 uncultured bacterium
GATCAGCCGCGACCTCACCGAGCGGCGGCAGGTCGAGGCGGCCGCCGAGCAGGCGCGGATCGCCGCCGCGCGCGACGCGCTGCGCCGCGCGCTCATCGCGGCGGAGGAAGGCGAGCGGCGGCGCCTCGCGCGCGAGCTGCACGACCAGCTCGGGCAGCACCTGACTGGCTTCGCGCTCGCGTTAGGCGACGTGCGGCGCCGCGTGGCGGCCGGCGAGCCGGTGGAGGCGCGGCTCGACCAGCTCGAGGAGCTCGCGCGCCTCATGACGCGCGACGCGCGCACCCTCGCGCTCGAGCTCCGGCCGCCGGAGCTGGACGACATCGGGCTGGAGAGCGCGCTCGAGAGCTATGTCCGGGCGTGGAGCGTCCGAACCGGCGTCGCCGCCGAGGTGGCGGTGCTGGCGCCCGTGGAGCGCGAGGTACCGCCGGACGTGGGGACGGCGCTGTACCGCATCACGCAGGAGGCGCTGACCAACGTCGCCAAGCACGCGGGCGCCACGCAGGTCAGCGTGATCGTCGAGAAGCCCGACGGCCGGGTGCGCCTGCTCATCGAGGACGACGGGCGAGGGTTCGACGTGGAGGCCACGGCCGAGCGCGTGCGCGCCGAGCGGCGGCTCGGGCTGGCGGGCATCCGCGAGCGCGCGACGCTGCTGGGAGGGACGATGGCGATCGAGTCGAGCCCGGGGGCCGGCACCACGCTGCTGGTGCAGCTCCCGGCCGGGGCGCATCCACCCGACGGCACCGACGAGCCGGTCGCCGACGCGGAGGGCGATCCGTGACGCGCGCCACGCCACCCGGCGCGCTCGCGCCGCCGCAGGTGATCCGCATCGTGATCGCCGACGACCACGCGATCGTGCGCGACGGGCTGCGCTCGCTCATCGAGGCGGAGCCCGGCCTCACGGTGGTGGGCGAGGCCGCCGACGGCGACGAGGCCTGGCGGCACGCCTGTGCGCTCGCGCCCGACGTGCTGCTCCTCGACCTGTCGATGCCCCGGGTGAGCGGCACGGACGCCGCCGAGCGGATCGCGCGCGAGTGCCCGACCGTGCGCGTGCTCGCGCTGACGGCGCACGAGGAGCGCGGCTACGTGGCGCGCCTCCTCCGCGCCGGCGCGGCGGGCTACCTCGTGAAGCGGGCCGCCGGGGCCGAGCTCGTGCGGGCGATTCGCCTGGTGGCCGCGGGCGGCACGTACGTGGACCCGTCGCTCGCCGGCGCGCTGCTCGCCGAGGCGCCGCGGCCCGTGCCTGCGCTCGACGCAGCTCCGGATGCCTCGGGTGGCGCAGGGACCGAGCTGCTGACTGGCCGGGAAGCGGAGGTGCTGCGACTCGCCGCGCGCGGACTGCTGAACAAGGAGATCGCCCACGCGCTGGCGATCGGCGTGAAGACCGTCGAGACGCACAAGTCCAACGGAATGGCCAGGCTCGGCGTCACCAGCCGTGCCGCGCTGGTGCGTTTCGCCCTTGCCCAAGGCTGGCTCGCCGACGACTGAGCCGCCACCGATCCGGCGACCGCCCGGCGATGCTCCGGGATCTCCCGGACGGCGGAGGCGGACCCGGAGCACGTCCCCGCGTATCTCCGGATGGGAGGCGGACGCGCCCGGGCGTATCCATGCGAGACCGCCGTCCGCCCGTGCGGGAAGGGACCCCGCCCGAGCGCCGTCCAGCGCCCGCCGAGAAGCCGCTTGGTCTACCGCGCCACGTGCGATCACTGGCCGCCCCTGCCGGTCGATGCCGCCGACCCGCCGAGATCGGTCGGAACGGGTCTGTCCGAGGGGTCGAAGCCGTCGGTGCGTCACGCC
>CBHYLO010000783.1:0-1791 GCA_966128675.1 uncultured bacterium
GCCCGGGCGGACGCCCCGACCGCACCGGCGCGGGCAGCGCGACGCGCGCGGTGCCCGGGGCTTCGTCGGGGGACGGCGGAGGGGCCGGGAGGAGGCGGCGGTGCGGGCGCAGCGCTCGGCGACGACGGGTGAGGCGATGAGGGCTCCGGCTGCCAAACTGGGGAGGCGGCGCTCCGGACGCCATGGGCGCGAGGCCCGCCGGTGTGGAACGACCCCTGCTCTATGCGGTCGCGTGTTCAAACGCGTGGCGGGACGACTGGCCCTGTGGGGGCTTCTGCTGGCGCTGGCCCTGCTGGCGCTGATCGGCGTCCTGTCGGTCACGCGCGGCACGCCGGTGGAGTACGTGATCGCGCGCGGCGACCCGGCGGGTCCGCCGGCGCCCGCCGACACGCTGTTCGTGCGGACCGTGGAGCTGTACGCGGGGACGTCGCTCCACCCGGGCAACCGCGTGCAGGTGCTGGAGAACGGCGACGGGACGTACCCGCTGCTGTGGCGCGACCTGCGCACCTGCCAGCGCGCCGTGACGGTGCAGATGTACTTCGCGCAGCCGGGCGCGATCGCCGACACGATGGCGCAGGTGCTGACCGAGTGCGCGCGCAAGAAGGCGCGCGTGCTGCTGCTGCTGGACGGCTTCGGCGCGCAGACGCTGGCCGAGCAGTGGGTCGAGAAGCTGAAGGCCGCGGGGGTGGAGATCGCGTGGCTGCGGCAGCTGCGCTGGTACACGCTGCACAAGGCGGCCGAGCGCTCGCACGCGCGCGTCGTGGTGGTGGACGGGCGCGTGGGCTACACGGGCGGCTTCGGGCTCGCGGACTACTGGCTGGGCGCGGGGCGCAAGCCGGACGAGTGGCGCGAGACCAACGTCCGCTTCGAGGGGCCGGCGGTGGCGCAGCTGCAGGCGGCGTTCGGGTCGACGTGGGCGGAGGCGACGGGCGAGCTGCTGACGGGCGACGCGTTCTTCCCACCGGTGTCGTTCAAGCCGGTCGCCGACGGCGACTCGGTGAGCCCGGTGAGCGTGCGGCGCCCGGTGCTGCGCTCGGGGCCGGGCCAGGCGGCATCGGCGGAGCGGCCGCCGCCGGCCGACGCGCCGGTCGTCGCGCGCGCGGTCGCGGAGGGGACGGTGCGCGCGGGGCTGCTGCACGCGGTGCCGTCGACGGGCAGCACGCAGGCGGAGCGCTTCCTGGCGCTGACGATCGCCGGCGCGCGCCGCACGCTCTACATCACGAACGCGTACTTCGTCCCCGACGACGACTTCCGCCGGCTGCTGGTGGCCGCCGCGCGGCGCGGCGTGGACGTGCGCATCCTGACGACGGGCCCGCAGACCGACGTGCAGACGACGCGCTTCGCGGGCCGCTTCCGCTACGAGGAGCTGCTGCGCGCGGGCGTGAAGGTCTACGAGTACCAGCCGGCGAACATGCACGCCAAGACGATGAGCGTCGACGGCGTGTGGGGCAGCGTGGGCTCGATGAACTTCGACAACCGCTCGCTCGCCTTCAACGACGAGACGACGCTGCTGGTGCACGACTCGGCCGTGGTGGCCGGCATGGACCGCATGTTCCTCGAGGACCTGCGCTACTCGCGCGCGATCACGGCTGCGGAGATGGCGAACCGGCCGTGGTGGATCAAGGCGCGCGATGGGGGCGCCGCCATGCTGCAGCGGGTGCTGTGAGGCGGAGGACGGAACGGCGGAGGACGATGCGGCGGAGGACGATGAAGCGTGAAACGGAACGGCGGACCTCTCGGCTTCAAGCTTGAAGCTCGAGGGTCCGCCTCATCGTTTCACGCCGTTCCGTC
>CBHYLO010000784.1:0-1777 GCA_966128675.1 uncultured bacterium
CCGCTCGCGCGCGCGTGCTACCTGCTGCGCGAGGGCGCGGCCACCGACCGCGCGGTCACGCGGCGCGTGCGCAGCGTCCGGCCCGCGCTGCTCGCGCTGCGCGCCGAGGCGCTCGCCGCGCGGCCGCCGATCGCCGAGCTTCCGCCGCTGGTGTCGGAGGTCGAGGGGATGGTGCGCGACGCGCTGCACGAGGGCGCGCTGCACGCGGGCCTCGCGGTGGACGCGGCGGACGACGACGCCGTGGCGTCGCGCGCGTGGGCGCTGGCGGAGTCGTCGCGGCTGCGCCAGTCGGTCGCGGGCGTGCCGAACGCGGTCGGGCGCATCGCGCGCCACCTCGCCGCGCTGCCGACGGTCGCGCACTGGGGCCGCGCGCCGCGCGCGGCGTTCGTCGCGCCGCTGGAGGACGCGCCCGCGCACCTGCGCGTCGTGCCCGACCCGCGCGACCAGGTGTCGCTCTTCCCGCGCCTCGCGCTGCCCATCCCCGGCCGCACGGCGCGCGCGGCCGACGACGGCGAGCAGGGCGGCCGCAGCGCGCAGGTGCCGATCCTCGTGCGCGCGCCCGACGGCACCGAGCACCAGGCGGGCGGCGCCGAGCCGCAGCCGGCGGGCCTGTCGCCCGGGCCGGCACGCGGCGACGCGCGCGAGCCGGTGGCGACGATCGCGTATCCGGAGTGGGACGCGCGCGCGGGCCGCCTCCAGCCGCACGGCGCGACGGTGCTCGTCACGCCCGCGCCCGAGGACGACGGCGCGTGGGCGGACGCGGCGCTGCACGGCCACGCCGCGCTCGTGCGCCGCATCCGCCACCGCTTCGAGCCGCTGCGCGCGCGCCGCGTGCGCACACCGCGCCAGCGCCACGGCGACGAGCTCGATCTCGCGGCCTGCGTCGAGGGGCTGGCCGACCGCGCGGCGGGACAGCCGGGCGACGATCGGCTCTACGTCGCGGTGACGCCCGCGCGGCGGCCGCTCGCGATCGCGCTGCTCGTCGACGTCAGCGGCTCGACCGACGCGCGCGTGAGCGACGCGCGCGACGACCCGCGGCAGATCATCGACGTCGAGAAGGAGGCGGTGCTGCTCGCCGGCGAGGCGCTCGACGCGCTCGGCGATCCGTTCGCGGTGCTGACGTTCAGCAGCCGCGGCGCGCACGCGGTGCGCATCCACGTCGTGAAGTCGTTCGCCGAGCGGCACGACGCGGCGGTGCGCCGCCGCGTGTCGGCGATGCGCCCGGCGGGCAACACGCGGCTCGGCGCCGCGGTGCGCCACGCGAGCGCGCTGCTCGCGCGCCAGCCGGCGGGGCATCGCCTGCTGCTGCTGCTGTCGGACGGCCGCCCGAACGACGCGGACGGCTACCAGGGCCGCTACGCCGTCGAGGACGCGCGGCAGGCCGTGCACGAGGCGCGCGCGCTCGGCGTCTTTCCCTACTGCCTCACGGTCGACCGCGAGGAGTCGGAGTACCTGCCGCAGATCTTCGGCGCGGCGGGGCACACCGTCCTGCGCCGCCCGGACCAGCTGCCGCTCGCGCTGGTGGGCGCGGTGCGGCAGCTGCTGGGCGCTGGCGCGCGTTAGCGCGCGCTAGAGCGCGCGCTCGTCAGCGCGTGGGCGGCGCCGCGGGCTTCTGCTCCGGCTTCGCGGCGGGCTTGGTCGCGTCGGGCTTCACCTCGACCTTCGCCTCGACCTTCGCCTCCGCGGGCTTGGTCTCGACCTTCGCCTCGGCGGGCTTCGTCTCCGCGGGCTTCGCGGCGGCGGCAGCGGCCGCGCTGTCGTTCACGACCTTCGCGTC
>CBHYLO010000785.1:0-1758 GCA_966128675.1 uncultured bacterium
CCTGAGGACCGGGCGCTGCGGGCTGCGGACAGCGGGTCGGACCTCGGGACGCGCCGTCGTCGAATCCGCAGTCCGCTGCCCGCAGTCCGCAGTCCGCAGCTCTTGACTCTCAGCGCCATCCCGACGAGCATCCGTGGACAACCGATGCCGTGGTGATTTGCCGCCTATTGCCGCCACGCTAAACAACGAGCTAAAACGCGAGCGCCCGGCGGCCACGTGTACCTGCGTGCCCGCCGGGCGCTCCTGTTCGTGAGGATCCCATGTCCGACGGCGCCCCGAAGCGTCTGCTGCACCCCGAGACGCTCGCCATCCGCACCCAGGCCCCGCGCACGCCCGAGCGCGAGCACTCGGTGCCGCTCTTCCTGACGTCGAGCTTCACGTTCGACAGCGCCGAGCAGGCGCGCGCGCTGTTCATGGACGAGATCCCGGGCAACATCTACAGCCGGTACTCGAACCCGAACACCGACGAGTTCGTGCGCAAGATCGCGCTGCTCGAGGGCGCGGCGGACGGCCTCGCGTTCGCCAGCGGGATGGCGGCGGTGTTCGCGTCGCTGGCCGCGCTGCTGCGCGCCGGCGACCACGTGATCGCGTCGCGCGCGCTGTTCGGCTCCACGCACCAGCTGCTGATGACGCTCCTGCCGCGCTGGGGCGTCACGGCGACCTACGTCGACCCCGACGCGCCGGTCGAGGCGTGGGAGCGCGCGGTCACGCCGACGACGAAGCTGGTGTTCGTCGAGACGCCGTCGAACCCGGGGCTCGACCTCGTCGACCTCGCGTGGCTCGGCGGCTTCTGTCGCGCGCGGTCGCTCACGTTCGTCGTCGACAACTGCTTCACGACGCCGATCCTCCAGCAGCCGATCCGCTTCGGCGCGGACCTCGTCGTCCACTCGGCCACGAAGTTCATCGACGGGCAGGGGCGCACGCTCGGCGGGGTGGCGGTGGGATCGGCGCGGCTGATCGCGGAGCTGCGCTGGTTCGCGCGGCACACGGGGCCGGCGCTGGCGCCGTTCAACGCGTGGGTGCTCTCAAAGAGCGTCGAGACGCTGGCGCTGCGCATGGAGCGGCACTGCGCGAACGCGCTGGCGCTGGCGACGCACTTCGAGGGGCACGCCGAGCTGGAGTCGGTGCGCTACCCGTTCCTCGCCAGCCATCCGCAGCACGACCTGGCGCGCCGGCAGATGTCGGCCGGCGGCGGGATCGTGGTGCTGGTGGTGCGGGGCGGCCTGGAGCGCGCGCGCCGCTTCCTCGACGCGCTGCAGCTCCTGACGCACAGCCCCAACCTCGGCGACACGCGCACGATCGTCACGCACCCGACGTCCACGACGCACTCCAAGCTGAGCGAGGCGGAGCGGCAGGCGCTGAGCATCGTGCCGGGGCTGGTGCGCATCTCGGTCGGGCTGGAGCACGTCGACGACGTCATCGCCGACGTCGAGCAGGCGCTCGCGCGCTCGGCCGCGCCGGACGGGCGCGACGCGCGCGTCGAGGCGCGGCTCGAGGTGGGCGCCTGATGCAGGCGTCGCCGCGCCCGAGCCGGACCACGAACGGCGTCTGCAAGGAAGAGATCTGAAGAAGATCTGATGAGGGCGGAGGGTTCGGGGTGGCGGCGAGGAACGTCGCCCGACGCGGAGCCATCCGCACCTATCGGCCGTTCTCGGACTTCTTCCTTGCCAATGCCGTGCGGGTCCGGCGCGCCGGGCCCGGGTCGGCGAACGAGGGGCTACGGATGCTCCGGATGAGACGGATCCTGCGGATCGCTCC
>CBHYLO010000786.1:0-1757 GCA_966128675.1 uncultured bacterium
CGGCCGCGCGGTGCGCGGCGTCGTCTTCGTCGACGCGAACGCGAACGGCGTCCGCGACCCGCGCGAGGCGGGGCTGGCCGGCATCGCCGTGTCGAACCAGGACGCCGTGGTCGTCACCGACGCGTCGGGCGCGTTCGAGCTGCCGGCCGGCGGCCACGGGCTCGCCTTCGTCTCGGTGCCCGACGGCCACCGGTCGGTGGGACGCTTCTGGCGCGCGGTGGACGACACGACGACGGCGCTCGCGTTCGCGCTGGCGCCGGTCCCGCGCGTGCGCGGCTTCACCTTCGTGCACGCGTCCGATCCGCACGTCGCGCCGGCGAGCCTGCCGCGCACGCAGCGGCTGCGCGCGCTGGTGGACTCGCTGCGGCCGGCGTTCGCGCTGGTGACCGGAGACCTCGTGCGCGACGCGCTCCGCGTCCCCGAGGCCGAGGCGCGCGGCTACTACGAGCTGTGGGCGCGCGAGGCCGCGGCGTTCGCGACGCCGCTGTGGACGGTGCCCGGAAACCACGAGATCTTCGGCATCGAGCGCGACAAGTCGGGCGTCAGCACGTCGCATCCGCTGTACGGCCACCGCATGTACCGCCACTACTTCGGGCCCGAGCACTACTCGTTCACCTACGGCGGCGTGCACTTCGTGGGGCTCAACACCGTCGACGTCGCGGACCAGTGGTACTACGGCCACGTCGACAGCCTGCAGCTGGCGTGGCTGGAGCGCGACCTCGCGCTGGTGCCGCCCGACATGCCGGTGGTGACGTTCGACCACATCCCGCTCGTCTCGGCGTCCGAGACGCTGTTCGGCTTCACCAACACGGGCCCCGCCCCGACGCTGATCACCGTCGGGGGGCGCACGCTCTTCCGTCATACCGTCTCCACCGCGCGCGAGGTGCTGACGGTGCTGCGGCGCCGGCGGCACGTGCTGGCGCTCGGGGGCCACATCCACAAGGGCGAGCGGATCGCGCACGACGTGGAGGGGCTGCCCACCCGTTTCGAGCAGGCCGCCGCGGTGCTCACGTCGGTCGCCGTCGCCGGGCTGCGCTTTCCGTCGGGGATCACCGTCTACACGGTGCGCGACGGCGTCGTGGACGCGGGCCGCTTCCTCCCGCTCGGACTTCCGGAGCCGGCGCGGCCGTAGCGCGATCGTGGCCCAGCTCGCCGCGCGGGCGCCGATCCTGCACTCGGGAGGGGCCTGATGGCGCGCTGGAGCGTGGGCGCGCCGACCTCACGACCTTCGACACAGGAGGCGCGCCATGCGCAGATCGCTCTCCACCATCCTCGGGACCGCGGCCGTCGCCGCCGCGATGCTCCTGCACGCCGACCCCGCGCAGGCACAGGGTCGCGCGCACGGGAAGGGGCAAGGCAACGGCAGCAAGGTCCCGCCGGGCCTCGCCAAGAAGGGTGGGCTGCCCCCGGGGCAGGCGAAGAAGCTCTACCGCGCGGACGACGGCGTGGTCGTGCTGCGCGACGTCTTCGGGCGCAACGGCTACACGGTCGTGCGCACCAGCGCCGACGGCGACCGCCGCTACGTCTACTACCGCGCGGCCGACGGCGACCTACGCCGCGCGGTGGTGTATCCGGGCACCGAGCGGCTGGCGTTCGACAACGTCCCGAGCGCGCTGCTGCGGCAGGTGCTGGCCCGCCTGTACTGAGCGTGGCGCGGGGGGGGGGGGGGGCGCCGCGCGCCGGGGCTCGGCGCGCCGCCCCCCCCCCCCCCCCCCCCACAACCCCCCCCCCCCCCCCCCCCCGGGCCCGACGCAGGG
>CBHYLO010000787.1:0-1752 GCA_966128675.1 uncultured bacterium
CCACACGGCGTGCGCGTCGCCCGCCGCGAGGCGCGCGGGCGCGGCCGGATGCCCCGCCGCGAGCCCGGACGCCGCCGCGAGGCGCGCGCCGCCATCGTCGTCGAAGAGGTAGGCGAGCGTGAACGGCAGGTCGCGCCCCGCGTCCGCGAGCGACGCCGACGCGGCCGCGAGGACGTCGCCCTCGTCGTGCCCCGCGGCCGCGAGCGCCGACGACAGCCGCCGCAGCGTGTCGAGCCGCCGCTCGCCGATGACGCGCTCGGTGACCTCGGTGACGACGCACAGCATGCCGCCGATCGCGCCGGCGTCGTCGGCGAGGGGGCTGTACGAGAAGGTGTGGTACGTCTCCTCGGAGTAGCCGCTGCGCTCGACGTAGAGGAGCAGCTGCTCGTCCCACGTCGCCTGCCCGGTCTCGAGCACCGACCGGATGCGCGGGCTGATGTCGGCCCAGATCTCCGCCCACACCTCGCGCGACGGCCGCCCCAGCGCCCACGGGTGCTTGGCGCCGAGCGTCATGCGCCCGTAGGCGTCGTTGTAGAGGAACGTGAGGTCGGGGCCCCACCCCATCCACATCGCGAAGCGCGACGTGAGCAGGATGCGCACGGCGGTCGCGAGGCTCTGCGGCCACGCCTCGGGCGGACCCAGGGGGGTGGCGGCCCAGTCGTGCGCGCGCATCAGCGCCCCCATCTCGCCGCCGCCCGCGAACAGCCGCTCGGCGGCGGGCAGCTCGGGTCGGGCGGAGGCCAGCGTACTGCGGATCGCCATGCGGGTCGTGGATGAGGCGTGCGGCACCCGGGAGCGGGCGCCGAACGGTCGCCCCGCGCGCGGGGCGTGTCCAGTCGTCCGGGCTCCGGGCGGAACGGCCGGGGGCGCCGCGACGTTTCCGGGGTACGGGACGGGGTGCGTTGCGGCGATGCGGCGTGGCGCGTCGGAAACCGCTAGACTGTCCCTCCGTTCACTCGAAGGACCGATGCTGCCCCCCGTCGTTCGCGCCCTGCTCGCCCTGTCCGCCGCCGCGGCGCCCGCCCTCGCCGCGGCCCAGCCGCCCGCCGACACCACCCGTCGGCCGCCGTCGCCGGACACGCTGCGCGTCGATTCGGTGCGGACGGACGGCGCGCGCCGCGATACCCTCCTGCCCGACGTCCCGGGCGTGGACGGCCTGCGCGTGGACGGCCTGCGCGTGGACAGCGTGCGCGTGGACAGCGTGCGCGTCGACAGCGTGCGCGTCGACAGCGCCCCGGGCGCCGACCGCGCGGCGGCGGCCCCGCGCGCCAGCTGGCTGGCGGCGGAGGCCGTGCGGGCGCCCGTGCGGCTGCCGATCTCCGGGGGCTCGGGCGCGCGCGTGCTGCACGTGCAGGTGCTGCTGGGCGCCGCCGGCTTCTCGCCGGGGGTGCTGGACGGGCGCTGGCAGGCGGGCACGCGCGCCGCGGTGCGCGCCTTCCGCGCGGCGCACGGCCTGGGCGCGGGGGAGGCGGTGAACGCCGACACCTACGCGCGCCTGGTGGCGGCCGCGCAGGAGCGGCCGACGGTGGTGGACTACCGCATCTCGCGCGACGACCTGCGGGCCCCGCTGCGGAAGATCCCCGCGGGCTACCACGACAAGGCGAAGCTCGAGTGGCTGGGCTACGAGACCGTGGCGGAGCGGCTCGCGGAGCGCTTCCACACGACGCCGATCGTGCTGAAGGAGCTGAACCCGGGCGTGGACCTCGAGAAGGTGGTGCCGGGGACGGTGCTCGTGGTGCCGAACGTCTGGCG
>CBHYLO010000788.1:0-1722 GCA_966128675.1 uncultured bacterium
CGCCGCGCCCCCGCCGCCCCCCCCCCCGGCGGGGCGCCGCGGGGCGGGGGGCGGGGCCCCCGGGCGCGCCGGCGGGGGGGGCCGCGCCGGGGGCCACGCCCCCGGCGCCCCGCTCGCGCCCGCGGCGCGCCCGGCACGCGCGGCCTCCGCCGACGCGCGGCCGGCCGATCGCTGCGTGAACGTCGCCGACGACGGCGTCGCGCCGCTCGGCTTCCCCGTCGTGCTGCCCGCCGGCACGACCGGCGCCGGCGGCACCTGGACGCCGGCGACGCTCGGCGGGATCCCGGGCGAGATGGCGTCGGTGCTCCTGAGCGACCAGGCATCGGGCGCCAGCACGCGCGGCGCGCGCCACTGGGTCCTGATGCACGGCTTCCGCACCGCGTCGGGCGACTACTTCCTCACGCGGGACCGCGCCGTCTGCGCACCCGCCGGGAGCGATCCCGCGACGTGCCGCGTGAACGACGTGCTCACGATCGTCGCCGGCACCGGCGTCTTCGCCGACGCCGCGGGGACGCTGCGCAACCACGGCGCGATCGACTTCGCCGCGGGGACGATCACGTACGCGCTCCGCGGACGCCTCTGCGGCGACGGGATCTGAGCGACCGGCGGCGTCGGATCGGCGGGTGTCGGGTGCGCTGGCCCTTCCGCCGCCCGTCCTGGTGACGCGCGGGGTTCCCGCCGGCGCGACGCTCTGCCTGGGCGACTGACGGCGGCGGTCGGGTCGCACGCGAACGGGGAGCCGACGTCGGCTCCCCGTTCGGCACCGTCACGGGCGCGTCGTCAGCGCGCCGCGCGTCGCCGCCGCCGCGTACATCCGCCCACCGCGAGCAGTCCCGTGCCGAGGAGCATCCACGTCGCCGGCTCGGGCACGGTGGACGTGGCCACGAACTGCGTGCGGAGGCCGAAGGCGCCGCCGCCGCTCTCCGCCATGCGACTGGTCAGGGGGTTGCCCGTGGCGTCCAGGAACCGGGCCCCCGGCTGCACCGCGAGGTCCGTGGACGTGACGTCGAGCAGGAGGTTGCCGGCGCCCGGGTCGAACACGAACGGCGTCACGAAGGTGAACTGGAACGCGGCGCCCGCCGAGAGCGGGGTCGTCGCCACCGCCGCGGCGTAGACGACCGTGTTGTCGGCGCCGAGGTTGCTGTCGAAGCTGGCGTCGAGCGCCCCCACGGCGCGCGAGGTCGTGGACAGCCGCAGCGAGTACGTGGCGCCGACGATGGCGGACGGGAAGCTCTCGTCGCCGAAGAAGCGGACGGCGGTGAGCGTGAGGGGCGAGCTTCCGAATGCGCTCCCGCCGTACACCTGCTGGTACCGCTGTGAGACCGAGGGACACGCGAACGGCAGGCAGTTGGCGCCATCCGCACCGTCGAAGTCCACGGTGCTCTGTGCGGCGGCTGGGGCGGCGACCAACGCGAGTGCGACGGCGAGGCGGCGGACCATGGAATGCTCCCGATGTGGAGTGGGCCCGAGGCAGCGTCAACCAGCGTCGCCACTGTGTGGCGGACCCGGTGCACCGTCAAGAGCGTCGCGCGTTACATGAGAGGCACCGGTCGGAATCGAACCGACGAATAGCAGATTTGCAGTCTGCTGCCTTACCACTTGGCCACGGTGCCGCACGCCCGGTCGGCCGACCCCCTCGGGGCCGCCAGCCGTTTCACGGCGGCATGCAAGATCGCCCGCCCCGCCCCCGCGACACAACCCCCACGACCCGCACGCGGGTGG
>CBHYLO010000789.1:0-1704 GCA_966128675.1 uncultured bacterium
CGGTTGCGGGTGCGGGCGCGGCGACGCTCGGCGGCGTGGCCGGCGGCGCGACGCTGTCGGCGACCGGCGGCACCGGCGTGAGCGCCGCGAGCTGCGACGACGGCGCCGCGCTGGTGCGCGGACGGGTGGCGAGCAGCGCGCCGGCCACGAGCACCGCGACCACCAGCGCCGCGCCCACCCATCGCGCGCGCGACCGGCGCGCCGGCGGCGCGTCCATCGACCGCACGTGCGGCATCCGCGCGGCCGGCACGGGCGCGTCGGGCGTCGGCATGTCGGGCGCGATCGCGGGCATGGGTGCGGGCAACGGCTGCGCGGGGGGCGTCGCGACGGGACGCTCCGCGGGCGTCGGCAGGCCCGCGCGCCCCGTCGTCGTCGGCGCGGGACCGGGCCACGCCTCGTGGATCGCCAGCATCAGCGCGTGCGCGAACTCGCCCGCACTGGCGGGGCGGCCCGTGCGCTCGCGCGAGAGCGCCGCCTCGAACACCTGCTCCAGCGCCTCCGGCCACGTCACCCCCGGCGTGCTGTCGAGCAGGTGGTGCGGCGACTCGACCAGCCGCGCCATGCGCGCGCGCTCCGGCGTCGTCATGTCGAACGGCAGCGTCCCGGTGAGGCACTCGAACGCGACCAGCGCCAGCGCGTACACGTCGCTGCGCGGATCGAGCGGCTCGCCGAGCAGCTGCTCGGGGCTCATGAACTCGGGCGTGCCGACGACGAAGCCCGTGCGCGTGAGCGCGTGGTCCTCCGAGCCGAACGCCTTGGCGATGCCGAAGTCGACGACCTTCACGCGATCGCGCCCGCTCGCCGACGTGACGACGAGGATGTTGTCGGGCTTGAGGTCGCGGTGGATGAGCGGCGGCGTCAGGTCGTGCGCGGCATCGAGGCCGGCGGCGATCTGCCGGATCAGCTCCGCGGTGCGGCGCGGCGGCAGCGGCCCTTCCGACTCGATGATGCGGCGCAGCGTCTTCCCCGGCACGTACTCCATCGCCAGGTAGACGAGGCCGTCGCGGGTCTCGCCGTAGTCGTAGACGCGCGCGACGTGCTCCGCCTCGATCTGGCTGGCGTTCGATGCCTCGCGGTTGAAGCGCGCGACGGCCATCGGATCGCGCACGAGGTCCGCGCGCAGGATCTTGATCGCGGCCTGCTGCGGGAGGCGCACGTGGCGCGCGAGGTAGACCTTCCCCATCCCGCCCTCGCCGAGCAGGGCCGTGACGAGGTAGCGGTCGGCGACGACCGAGCCGACGACGTTCTCGGCGGACTCGACCACACGGAGCGTGCTGCCGTCGATCGAACAGAACGAGTTCTGGTCGTCGTAGGACGTCCCGCAGACCGGGCAGACCTTCGGCATCGGGCGACGGCGCCTCGCGCGCGTTCGCGGCCACTACGCGCCTTCACAGCGGCGCATCGGGCGAAGTTACGGAGCGCCCGCGCGCCCAGCAAGCAACGGCCGTCAGTACCCCGATTCGCCGGTCCCGACGCGCCGCCGCGGCACCGTGGTGTCCCGGGAGGCGCCCGCCTCCCCGTGACCGACCGGGCCACGCCCGGAGGAGGAGGACCCCGTGCTCAACGACACCCTCGTGACCCTGGAGGGCTGGCTAGGCAGCAGCGTCTCCGTGCGCCGGGCTGCCGCCGCCACCGTCGCCAGCTTCCGGCTGGCGGCCACCCCGCGCCGCTTCAACCCCGCCACCGGCCAGTGGGCCGACGACC
>CBHYLO010000790.1:0-1682 GCA_966128675.1 uncultured bacterium
CGCGGGCGGCGCTACCGCGGCGGGGGGGCGAAAGGGGAGCACCGTCGCCGGCGGCCGTTCCGCCGTGCGCTCCAGCTCCGCCATCACCGCCGACAGCTCGCCGAGCGCCTCCACGTCCGCGTCGGAGGCGGCCAGCTCGTCCAGCAGCGCCTCGCGCTCGCGCGCGCCGAGTCGTCCGTCCAGCAGCGCCGCGAGACGCTCCGGATCGATGCGGGGATCGCTCACGGCTCGTCTCCTCGTTCGGGGCGCTCCGGGGAAGGTGGCGGCGTCGCGCGCTCCCCATCCGGCGGGCTCGATGTCCATGCCCCCTTGGATGGGCCATCGGTGGGCGAGTTCCCACCGCGCTCGTCCATCGCGTCGGATGCTCCCGCGGGGGCGGTGCCCGCCAGTGCCCCGCCCAGCAGCTGGCGCACGGACTCCGCCGTGACGCCGGCCGCCCGTAGGTGGGACGCGAGCGCGGCCAGCGCGCGGTCCTTCACGCGGTACAGCGGTCGCTGCTCGACGTGCAGCGCGCGCGCGACGTCGGCCAGGGTGCGCCCCTGGAGGAAGTGCATGCGGATCACCACCTGCTCCAGCGACGTCAGGCGCCGCAGCGCGGCCTCCAGCGTCGCGTACGTCGCGCGCCGCTCGGCGTCGTCCTCGTCCTCCAGCACCGCGTCGTCCGCGCGCGCGGTGCCCGGCACCGCGTCGATCGCGACCTCGCGGTCGTCCACGCGGCGCGGGCGCTGGCGCACGGGCAGCTCGGCCAGCACGCGCGCGAGCTCGCGGTCGGAGAGCTCCGTCTCGCCGCGCTGGCGCAGCAGCTCGCCCGCGGCCGCCGGCGCGAGGCCGTCGCGGTAGACGAGCGTCTCCAGCCGCACCGCCAGGGGGCCGAGGCGCTGCGCGGCGGCCGAGGGGCGCCAGCGCCCCCAGCGCTGCACGCGGAACTCGCGCCCGAGGTTCAGGACGACGGACGCGAGGTACGTCGACAGCAGGCTCTCGCCGCGCCACTTCCGGAAGACGGCGTAGTCGTGCTCCCACAGCCGGGTCTTCGCCCACGCCGCGAACTCCTCGGCGTCGGTACCGTGGAAGCCCATGATCCGCGCGACCGCGCCCACCGTCCGCTCGACGTAGGGCAGCTGCTCGACGAAGAGCGCTTCGTAGTCGCGCTGCGGGTCGGTCATGGGCGCGGCGGCCGGTGCGGGCGGCGCGCCGCCCCCCGGCGGGCGCCGCTCCCAAGGTACGGCGGCGTGCGGGCCGCAACCACAGGGAGCGCGTCGGCGCGCGGGGACCCGCGGTAAACGCAGGGGCCGCGGCCCTCTCAGCGGACGTCCCGCCCTCCGGTCCCCTCCGCTCCGACTGGTCGCCATGACGCCTCCGTCCGCCTCCGCCCTGGCCGCGCCGGCCGGCCCGCTCCGCGCGCCCGCCGTCCGCGTCGCCGATCCCGCCGTGAAGGAGGTGCGCGAGGCCCTGCCCGCGCACGCGCGCGAACGCTCGACGCGGCGCGGCGTCGCCTGCTTCGGCGTCGCCGTCGCCGCCTACCTGCTGACGTTCGCCGCCATCGCGCTCGTGGACGGGTGGTTGGCGCGCGTCGCGCTGGCGCTGGCGAACGGGCTAGCCGTGGGCGTGCTGTTCAACGTCGGCCACGACGCATGCCACGGCAGCCTCACGCCGCGCCCGCGCCTCAACGCGGTCCTCGGCCG
>CBHYLO010000791.1:0-1671 GCA_966128675.1 uncultured bacterium
CACGCCCGTGATGCGCCCCACCGGGTCGCGCACCGGCTCGAAGTGCAGGTCGAACCACGTGTCGATGACGCCGGTGCCGTCGCGGTCGTAGCGCACGAGCGTCTCGGGGCCCACCCACCGCGCGCCCGTCGTGTACACCTGGTCGAAGATCTCGTGGATGCCGCTCCCGGCCAGCTCGGGGAACGCCGTGCGCGGCGTGAGCCCGGTGACGTCGCGCCCCCCGCCGCTCACGCGCTTGTCGGCGTCGTTCACGAGCGTGAACCGCTGCTCGGGCCCCTCCACCAGCGCGAGCGGGGCCGGCACGTGCAGCACGACGCTCCGCAGGCGCTCGCGCTCGGCCGCGATCGTCGCGGAGAGGTGTGCGCGCTCGACCTCGGCCGCCTTACGATCGGTAATGTCGGCGACCACGCCCGGCACGCGCACCGCGCGCGGCGGCTCGCCAGCAGCCGCCGCGAACGCCACGTCGAACTCGGCCTGCGCCGTGACCGCCACCCAGCGCTCCGCACCGTCGTTCGCGCGGCGGATGCGGAACTCGTGGTGGTGCCGGCCGTCGCCCCGCGGGTCGAGCGCCCGCGCCAGCGCCGCGGCGTAGCCGGGCGCGTCGTCGGGGTCGATCAGGTCGGCCAGCGCCCGGGCGAGATTGAGCTCGCCCTCGGGCAGCCCGAAGATCGCGCGCGTGCGCGCGTCGGGGTCGCCCCGGTCCTCCGCGGGATGGTAGATGAACGCGCCCATGCCGGCGGCGCCGAGCGCGAGGCGCAGCCGATCCTCCCCCTCCCGCAGCGCGTCGGTGGCCCGCTCGGCGGCGGCGGTCTGCCCGCGGCGGTCGGCCTCGGCCCGCTGCCGGCCGTGCACGTGCTCCGTCACGTCCGTGCCGAAGCCGAGCACCCGCACGCCGCGGCCGTCGGGGTCGCCGAGCGACAGGTAGGTGACGTCGACGAGCCGCTCCTCGGGCGGCGCGCCCAGCGTGCGGGCGAGCGTCACCGGCAGCTCGCGCCCGGTGAAGGGCTCGCCGGTGGCCATCACGCCGGCGATGCGCGCCGGGTAGTCGCCGGCCGCCTCGGGGAGCGCGGCGAAGGCGGGGCGCCCGAGCAGCGCGGCCGGATCGGGGCGGCCGACGAGCCGGCGGTACGCCGCGTTGGCGTACTCGAAGACGAAGTCTGGCCCGCGCAGCACGTGCACGAATGCCGGCACGGCCTCGAACACCGCCTCGAGGAGCGCCACACGCGCCGCCGCGGACTTGGCCGCGTCCGCGGACGGCACCGCCGTCGGCGGTGCCGTCCCACCGGCCGATCCGTCTACCGGGGTGCCCGCGCCGGCCGGGGGCGCGTCGGCACCTGACTCGTCGGGCGTGCCCGCCTGCATCTGCTCGGCCGTGCTCCCCATCAGCTCCCTCGGGTCCGGGTGTGGGGGCACGCCCTGCCACATTCCGTGCCTCGGAGACACGGAAGCCAACGCGGCGCCGAACCTCACACGGGCTCGGCTGTTCTTGCGCGCGTGCGACGTCCGCTCGGACGTCCGCGAGGGCGTGTACGACGATCCCTCGGCCGTGTGCCGAGCGGCGCGCGATGCCGCGGCGCGTGGAGGACGGCGCCGCGGATGTCGAAGTCGGCGCCGTGGCGGGCGCAGCCGGACGTCAGGCGTGCCGCTCCGGTGCGTCGGCGAGCCCGACAT
>CBHYLO010000792.1:0-1669 GCA_966128675.1 uncultured bacterium
AGGCCGAACGTCCCCAGCGCCGCGGCGCGCAGCCCGCCCTGGTTGCCGGCCAGCCCGCCGAACGCGCCCGAGAGCAGGCCGAGCAGCCAGACGACCGGTCCGTGCGGATGCCAGCGCGCGGCCAGGCCCGCCAGCGTGGCGCCGGCCGTGAGGAGGAGCAGCGCGCCCAGCGCGAGCGTCAGCGTGCGGCCGCCCGCGCCCGCGTAGCCCAGCGCGCCCAGCAGCCCGCCGACGGCGCTGAGGAGGCCGAAGCGCCGCAGCACCGCACCGTCGATCGCGTCGCGCAGGCGCCAGCAGCGCAGTGCCGTGGCCACCGCGTGCGGGAGCGCGACCGCGGCGACGGCGGTGGGCATGTCCAGGCGCGTGGCCAGCAGCGGCGTCAGCAGGCTGCCGATCCCGAAGCCGACGAGCGACGCGGTCGCGCCCGAGACCACGGCGACGGCGAGGAGGGCGAGCTCGAACCAGGGCACCGGGGCGCGTGGCGGGAAGGCGAGGGCGGCCGCGGGCGTGCGGCGCGGCGCGCCTTTAGCTACACGGGCGCGGCGTCCGCCGCCATCGGTCGCACTCACCTCCCGGGTCACCGCTGGACGCCCCCCCGCGCACCCGACATCATTCCGCGCATGACGACGACCCAACCCGCCGCGGAGACGCTCGCGAAGGTGGAAGTGCTGGCCGACCTCGAGGAGGTCGTGCACACGCTGATGGAGAGCCACGAGGCGAAGCGCGTCCTCTGGTTCCCGAGCGAGCTGCTCGCGCCGCCGCCGGACACGGACCCGGACCGCTACGTCTCCGAGCTGCGCAAGCGCGCCGAGGGCATCAGCCTGCCGATGCGCGTCGCGCTGGCGCTCAACCTCCTGACCGAGGAGGGGCTACCGCACTTCCACCGGCTGCTGGCCGCGTACCTCGGCAGCGACAGCTTCTGGACGAAGTGGACGAACCTGTGGACGGCGGAGGAGGACCGGCACGGCGCGGTGCTGCACGACTACGCGCGCGACAGCCGCGTGCTCGACAACCCGGTGCTCGAGCGGATGCAGTTCGAGTACCTGAAGGCGGGCTTCGAGCCGGCGTGGGACAAGGACCCGTACCGCGTCTTCGTCTACACGACGCTGCAGGAGCGCGCGACGCAGGTCAGCCACGCGAACACGGGCAAGCTGGCGAGCGCGTACGAGCCGACGATCGGCGAGGTGCTGGCGAACGTCGCCAAGGAGGAGGCGCGGCACTACACGTTCTACCGCGCGATCTTCAAGGAAGTGCTGAAGCGCGACCCGAACCGCGCGCTCGTCTCGGCGGCCGAGGTGATGCCGTCGATCGACATGCCGGGCGTGAGCATGCCGCACTTCCGCGAGATGGCCGACGTGATCCGCCGCGCCGGGATCTACGGCCCCCGGGACTACCTGAAGATCGTCGAGGAGCAGATCCGCTACTGGGCGATCGACAAGCTCGAGGGGCTGGACGAGGTGGGGAAGGTGGCGCAGGAGAAGATCCTGGGCATCCCCAAGCGCCTGGAGCGCGTGGCCGACGCGATGGAGTCGCGCAGCCGCGCGAAGTCGTTCTCGTTCGCGGTGGCGTTCGGGAAGGAGTTCAGCATGGCGTGACGGAGCGGCGAGCGTGTAGCGTCGAGCGTCGAGCGGGGTCCGGTGCGCGGGAGTGATCCCAGCCGCCGGACCCT
>CBHYLO010000793.1:0-1658 GCA_966128675.1 uncultured bacterium
GGGCCGCCGGCGCCGCGGTGGCCCACCTTCGGGGTCGCGCGCGGGGGGCCGAGCGCCGAGCGCGCCTCGGTGGCGCGGCTCTCCTCCACCGGCTCGTCCAGCAGCGCGAAGATCCGCTCCGACGCCGCCATCGCGCCCTGCAGGATGTTGAACTTCTCGGAGAGGTCCTGCAGCGGCTGGAAGAAGCGGCGCACGAGCTGGAGGAAGGCGGCCACCGTGCCCACCGACAACCCGCCCGCGACCGCGCCGGCGCCGGCGGGGCTCACGCGCGACGACGCGGCGACGATGAGGCTCGCCAGCGCCACGGTCGTCAGGATCTCGATCACCGGGAAGTACAGCGCGTAGATCCGGATCGAGCGCAGGTGCGCGTCCAGGTGGTCGTCGTTCAGGCGCCGGAAGCGCGTGCGCTCCGCGCGCTCGCGCCCGAACAGCTGCACCACGCGCAGCCCCGTCAGCCGCTCCTGCACGAACGCGTTGATGCGCGCCAGCCGCGTGCGGATCTCGCGGTAGGAGCCGCGCACGCGCGTCTGGAACACACGCGAGGCCAGCAGCACGAACGGCATGACCGCGAACGCCGCCAGCGACAGCCGCCAGTCGACGACGAGCATCATCACGCCGATCGCCACCAGCGTGAACAGGTCGCCGAGCCCGGCGACGACGCCGGCGGTGAAGAGCTCGTTCAGCGCCTCGACGTCGGACGTCACGCGCGTCACCAGCCGCCCCACCGGGTTGCGGTCGTAGAAGGCGACCGGCAGGCGCTGCAGGCGCGCGAACAGCTCGGTGCGCAGGTCGCGCATCACGTGCTGCCCCAGCAGGCCCGTGAGCACGGTCTCGCCGTAGCCGGCCGCGAACTGCAGCACGAGCGTGAGCGCGAACAGCGCCGCGGCCGCCGTCACGACGCCCGCGGCGCGCGCCGGCAGCGCGACGTCGATGACGTGCCGCGTGAGCGCCGGGCCCACCAGCTGCAGCCCGCCCTCGATGCAGAGCAGCACGACCGCGGCGGCGACGATGCCGCGGTACGGGCGCACGTACCGGAGGAGCCGCCGCGCCAGGCGCGCGTCGTAGACGCGGCCGAGGACCTCGTCGTCGGCGCTCGTCGTCATGCGCGGGTGGGAGCGCTCATGTGCGATTCGTCATGCGTCCGAAGTTAGCGCGGCGCGCGGCGTGCACTGGAGGGATCGGCGCGGTGACCCGCGGGCCGCCGCGACGTCGAGGGTGGTACGGCCGTTGCACTTCCCGCCCGCACAGCGCAGTCGTCCTTACCCTGTGGAGGCTCAGATGGGTATTCTCGCTTGGATCATTCTCGGGCTCATCGCCGGCGCCATCGCGAAGGCTCTCATGCCCGGCCGTGACCCGGGTGGCTTCATCGTCACCGCGCTCATCGGCATCGTGGGCGCCGTGATCGGTGGCTTCCTCGGCAACATGATCTTCGGCATCGGCGGCGTCTCGGGCGTCGACATCCGCAGCATCCTGATCTCGGTGGTGGGCGCGCTCCTGCTGCTCTGGATCTACCGCATGGCCACCCGCCGCTCGGCGGTGTGAGGCAGGACCGCGGGCGCTCCGGAGCTCCCGGCTCCGGGGCGACCCGACGGCAACCGACGCGCGGCGCGGGGCGGTGCCCCCGGGCCCCCCCCGCCGCGCGGCGCCTCTGCGGGCCC
>CBHYLO010000794.1:0-1655 GCA_966128675.1 uncultured bacterium
CAGCTCGGGGCAGCCGGCGGGCGGCTACGACTACGACACCTTCGCGTCGGACCTCAACGACCTGATGACGACGCTCGACCTGCGCGGCGCGACGCTGGCGGGCTTCTCGATGGGCGGCGGCGAGGTGGCGCGCTACATCGGCCGCTACGGCCAGGAGCGCGTGGCGAGGGCGATGCTGCTCGGCGCCGTGCCGCCGTTCCTGCTGCAGACGGCCGACAATCCGGACGCCGCGCCGAAGGCCGTGTTCGACGGCATGCTCGCCGGCGTGAAGAAGGACCGCATGGCGTTCCTCGCGGACTTCTTCCCCAACTTCTACAACGCCGACACGGGGAGCGTGCACCCGGACCTGATCCCGTTCAGCAAGTCGCTCGCGTGGCCCGCGTCGCCGATCGGCACGCAGCAGTGCATCGTCGCGTTCGGGACGACGGACTTCCGCGCGGACCTGAAGAAGATCACGGTGCCCACGCTCGTCGTGCACGGCGACGCCGACCGGATCGTGCCGTTCGAGATCTCGGGGAAGAAGTCGCACGCGATGATCGCGGGCAGCCGGCTCGAGGTGCTGCAGGGCGCGCCGCACGGCTTCGCGGCGACGCACGCCGAGCAGCTGTCGCGGCTCATGGTCGATTTCGCGAAGGCGTGAGCTGGTGCGCCGCGGTGAGCGCGGTGGGACGGGCTCACCGCCATGCGCTGTCGTGACGCGCGGCGACCGGGCTCGGCGCTCCGCGCTCGGCGCTCGCTCTCCTGGCCGCGTGGCCGGCCGCACCCGCAGAGGCGCGCCCGCTGAAGCGCCGGAGCCGCGTGCCGCGTAGGATGGAGGCGGCGACCGCCGCGCTTCCCGACCCGTCCGGAGACTCCGCATGACCACGCCCGAGCTTCCGTCGCAGCCGCCGCAGCCGCAGCCGCAGCAGTCGACGCCGGTGACGTTCCACGGCGCGATCCCGATCCTGCGCGTGCGCGACCTCGCCGCGAGCGTCGACCACTACGTGCGCGTGCTCGGCTTCGCGATCGACTGGCACTATCCGGGGAGCATCGCGTCGGTCTCGCGCGACCGGTGCAGCGTCTTCCTGAGCGAGGGCGACCAGGGCACGCCGGGCACGTGGGCGTGGATCGGCGTGTCCGACGCGACGGCGCTGCACGACGAGCTGCGCGCGCGCGGCGCGCACATCCGCCAGGAGCCCACGAACTTCGCGTGGGCGCTGGAGCTGCAGGTCGAGGATCCCGACGGGAACGTGCTGCGCCTCGGCTCCGACCCGAAGGCGGACGTGCCGTTCGGGCCGTGGAAGGACATGAATGGGCAGCTGTGGCTCGCGACGGCTGAAGGAGCGTGGAAGAAGGCGGAGGACGGAACGGCGGAGGACGGCAAGGCGGAGGACGATGGGGCGCGAGACGGAAGGGCGGACACGGCCACGGTGCCACACGCCTCACCCGACTCCGCTTCACCCGCGTCCGCCATACCCGCTTCCGCCTCACCCGAGCAGTCGCGGGCGCTGAAGGAGCACGCCGAGCAGGCGCGCCGTGCGGGCGACTTGGCCGAGGCGCGCCGGCTGTACGAGGAGGCGGTCGCGCGGCCGCGCGACGGCGGCGAGCCGCGGCAGCGCGCGCCCCCCGTCCGCCCCCTGGGCGTCGGGCGGCGCGACGCGCGCCTGCCCCACCGG
>CBHYLO010000795.1:0-1649 GCA_966128675.1 uncultured bacterium
CGGGCCGTGGCGCGCGTCGGGGAGCGCGTACTCGGGCGCGACCTCGGTGAGCGTCACCGCGTGCGCGATGGGCGCGTCGGGGCGCGGCGCGAGCCAGATGGCGCGGCCCGGCAGCGGCGGCGTGCGCGCGGCGAGGAACACCGTCGCGCAGCCGAGCGCCGTGGGGCCGACGTCCGGGCCCGCGAGGTCGACACCCGCCGTGCGCGCGAGCGCCGCGGCGGCCGGTCCGTCGGCCGCCAGCACGACGGCGTCGGCGGCGATGCGCTCGCCGTCGGCGGTGCGCACGCCGACCGCGCGGCCGTCCGCGACGTCGATGGCGGCGACGGTCACGCCCGTACGCACGCTGCCCGACGGGAGCGCGTCGGCCAGCGCGCGCGGGATCGCGCCCATGCCCGCCGCGGGGACCACCGTGTCGCCCTCCGCCAGCATCTTGAAGGTGAAGAGCAGCACCGACGCCGCGGTGCCGAGCGCGGGATCGAGCAGGATGCCGCCGTAGAAGGGCGCGAAGAAGCCGTCGATCGCGGCCCGCGAGAAGCCGCGCGCGCGCAGGAAGTCGCGCGCATCGACGGCGTCGTACGCGGGCGCGAAGCACTCGTCGACGGTGAGGGCGCGCGCGAGGCGGCGCAGCGCGGCCAGCCGCAGCAGGTCGCCCACGGGCAGGGCGCGCGCGGCGAGCGTGGGCAGCAGGAGCGCGGGGTCGCGCAGCGCGTCGCCGACGATGCCGGCGCGCGGCGCCGCGGCCAGGCGCGCGGCGGGCTGGAAGCGGCGCAGCGCGAGGCGCGCGCCGCCGGCGCCGTCCAGGTCGAGCGCCGCCCGCAGGGTGGGGTAGGCGGTGAACAGCACCTGGAAGCCGCGGTCGACGACGTAGCCGTCGACGCGGCGCGAGCGCACGCGGCCGCCGACGTCGGGCGCGCGCTCGAGCACGAGGACCGGTCGGCCGGCGCGGGCGAGCTCGCGGGCGCAGAGCAGGCCGGCGATGCCGGCGCCGACGACGACGATCATGCGTGATGCGGGCGGGACATGCCGGAAAACGCAGCGGGGCGGCGCGGAGATACTCGCCGCCCCCCTGTCACGCACCCCGCGGGGGGCAGCCGGCGCGCTGGGCGGTATACCCCCCGGGGGCCGTCTGGCCCGGGGCCATATCGAACTCCACGGCATCACCCTCGGCGAGCGTCTTGAAGCCCTGGCCCTGGATGGCGCTGTAGTGGACGAAGCAGTCCTTGCTGCCGTTGTCGGGCGTGATGAACCCGAAGCCCTTCGCGTCGTTGAACCACTTCACCTTGCCGGTCGTACGCATGTCCAGCTCTCCTATGGTGTTGATTTGTCCAGGGAGCGGAACACGCCGTACCCCGACAAACTCCGCGATACCTGCATCCATCGCGGGGGATGTTCCCGGCACGACGCACGACACCCGTGTCATGGTCCCACCGAGGCAGGACGAAGATACGGGTGGGTGGGGGGTCGCACAATAGCGCCGCAGTATACCCCCTCCAAGGGGGGAGGTTCCGTCGCGGTTCGCGAGACGTCGACGGCCTGACAGGGCGACCGGCCGCGCGCGCCGCGGGCGTTGCCCATGGCGGCCGGCGGCCGCATCGTGGCGCACGCCATCGTGGCGCACGCCAGGCCGCCCCGCCGACCGCCCCCGTTCC
>CBHYLO010000796.1:0-1647 GCA_966128675.1 uncultured bacterium
CTCCTCGATCGCAGCGGCCGGCCACGCCGTGCCGGAGCACCGCTCCCCGATGGGCGGGCCGCTCGTGGCCGCCTCGCGCGCACGCCCTTCGCGCGCGAGCTGGCAGGGGGCGCGCCTGTCGGGCCGGGGCGCCTGCGCGGGGGGGCGGCGGGGGGGGGGGGGGGGGGGTCGGGCGCCGGCCCCCCCCCCGCCCCCCCCCACGCCCGGCGCGACCGGCCCGGGCTGGGAGGCCCGGGAAGATATACGGAGCGTGCGAGCAGCGTCAACGCGACCGGGCGTCCGAAGTCCCGCGTTCCCTTGATTTTAGCCGTCGGCGCCCGGTAGCTTTGGCGGCTGTTCCGCTCCCGTCCGCGCCCGGTGGCCCCCCACGCGCGCGGACGTCGTCCCCCGTTCCATCCCCTCTCGCTTCCCGCCAGGAGTTACGCCCCGTGCTGCAATCGATGCGGAGCGCCGCGAAGTACGTCTGGATCATCCTGATCGTCGCGTTCGTCGGCGGCTTCCTGCTCGTGGAGACGTCCGGCCTCCTGAACCGCGACGTCGTCACCTCCAACACCGCGATCGCGGAGGTGAACGGGGAGGACATCCTCGCGACGGAGTACTTCCGCGCGGTGCAGCTCCGCGAGCAGCAGGAGAGCCAGCGGCTGGGCCGCGGCCTCACGCTCGACGAGCGCCAGCAGGTCGAGCAGGCCGTGTTCGACGACCTCGTGAACGACCGCCTCGTGCGCCAGGAGCTCGATCGCCGCGGCATCCAGGTCACGGACGCGGAGATCGTCGCGGCCGCGCAGACCTCGCCGCCGCCCGAGCTGCTGCAGAACCCCGAGCTCCAGACGGACGGGCAGTTCGACCCCGAGAAGTACCGTCGCTTCCTCGCCAACCCGGCGGCGAAGGCGCAGGGCATCCTGCAGTACCTCGAGGCGTACTACCGCAGCGAGATCCCGAAGCAGAAGCTGTTCGCGCAGGTCGCGAGCGACGTGTACGCGTCGGACGCGCGCCTCTGGGCGCTCTGGCAGGACACGCACGACTCGGCGCGCGTGACGTACGCCGCGTTCCGTCCCGAACTGATCCCCGACTCCGCCGTGAAGGTCAGCGACGCGGAGGTGTCGGCGTTCTACGAGCGCAACCGCAAGACGTTCGAGCGGCCCGGCCGCGCGGTCGTCTCGCTGCTCGCGATCCCGCGCACGGTGACGGCGGAGGACTCGGTCGCCGCGCGCCAGCGCGCGCAGGCGCTGCGCGACGAGATCGCCGGCGGCGCGAAGTTCGAGGACGTCGCGCGCCGCGAGTCGGCGGACAGCGCGTCGGGCGCACAGGGCGGTGACCTCGGCCGCGGCCCGCGCGGCCGCTTCGTGCCGGAGTTCGAGGCCGCGGCGTACGCGCTGCAGCCCGGCCAGCTCTCGCAGCCGGTGGCGACGCCGTTCGGCTACCACGTCATCCGCGTCGACGAGAAGAAGGGCGACACGCTCGCGGTGCGCCACATCCTCGTGCGCATCGGCCAGAGCGACTCGTCCGCCGCGCGCACGGACCGTGCGGCCGACGCGCTGGCGAAGGATGCCGCCGCGGCGGAGGATCCGAAGAAGTTCGATGCGGCCGTGGCGAAGTACAACCTGCCGAAGACGCAGGTCGTCGCGATCGAGAAGGAGCCGCTGACGG
>CBHYLO010000797.1:0-1645 GCA_966128675.1 uncultured bacterium
GAGCGCGTCGGCACGAGCGACGATCCGGCCATTGGTGAGCAGGCGACCTTCGCGAGCACGCTGATCGGGCTCGCGGAGCACAACGCGTATCACGGCGGGCAGATCACGCTGCTGCGCCGCGCCCGGTCGTGAGCACGCGCGTCCGCCTCAAGGTCTGCTGCATCGCGTCGCACGACGAGGTCGCGCTGGCGGTGGCCCACGGCGCCGACGCGGTCGGCCTGGTGTCGGCGATGCCGAGCGGCCCGGGCGTCATCGACGAGGCGCTGATCGCGGAGCTGGCGCCGCGCGTGCCGCCGCCGGTCGCGACCTTCCTGCTGACGTCCGGCACCGACGCGGCGGCCATCATCGCGCAGGCGCGGCGCTGCGCGGTGAACACGCTGCAGCTGGTGGACGCCGTCTCGCCCGACGCGCTGGCGACGCTGCGGGCCGCGCTGCCGGCCGTGCGGCTCGTGCAGGTGATCCACGTGCTCGACGACGCGTCGGTGCGCGAGGCGCTGGCCGTCGCGCCGCTCGTCGATGCGCTGCTGCTCGACTCCGGCAATCCGCGCCTCGCGGTCAAGGAGCTCGGCGGCACGGGCCGCGTGCACGACTGGGCGCTGAGCCGCGCGATCCGCGACGGCGCGGGCGTGCCCGTGTTCCTCGCGGGCGGGCTGCGCGCGGAGAACGTCGGCGAGGCGGTGGCCGCGGTCGCGCCGTTCGGCGTGGACGTGTGCAGCGGCGTGCGCACGGACGGGCGGCTCGACGCCGCGAAGCTCGACGCCTTCGCCCGGGCGCTCGCGGGGGGCTGACCGGGCGGGTGACGCCGTCGCGCGCTGCTGCGTCTTCCGGCAGCACACGCAGCATTCGCCGACGACCTCCCCTTCCCGATCGTGATGCCGCACGCTCGACCCGCTCCCTCCCTCGCCGCGCTCCTGCTCGCGGCGCTCGTCGCGGCTCCCGCGCACGCGCAGCCGAAGAGCGCCTACCAGCAGGCCGTCGAGATGTCGACGGCCACGATGACGAACGACTCCGCCGCCGTCGCGCGCCTGCTGGACGGCGGCGCGCGCCCGGACACCCCGCGCGACGGCAACGTCACCGCGCTGATGTCGGCGGCGAGCTGGGGCCGCGTGGGCATCGCGCGCCTGCTGCTGACGCGCGGCGCCGACGCGCTGCTGGAGAACGCGGGCGGGCAGACGGCGCGCGACATCGCCACGAAGGCGGGGCACCACGACGTCGCGCGCCTGCTGGAGGCGGCCGAGCGCGGGCAGCCGCTGCCCGAGATCCGCGTGCCGCGGAACGGCCGCACGAACTACGAGATGGCCGTCGAGCTGAAGACCGCGTCCGGGCTGCTGGGCGACCTGGCGCAGGTGCGCCGCCTGCTCGACCAGGGCGCGGACCCGAACTTCCCCACGGGCGACGGGAGCACCGCCCTCGCGTCGGCCGCGTATCGCGGGCGCATCGACGTCGTGCGCGAGCTGCTCGCGCGCGGCGCCGACCCGAAGCTCGCCGACGCGAGCGGCCGCACCGCGCTCGATCACGCGCGCGCCGAGAATCACGCCGACGTCGTGGCGGAGCTGCAGCGCGCGATGGGGCTCGCGGTGGACCAGCCGCGCCGCCGCCAGCCGCCGGGCGCGGCGCCCATCAACGCGCCGGGGAACGCACCGGG
>CBHYLO010000798.1:0-1644 GCA_966128675.1 uncultured bacterium
GTCCCGTCGCGCGCGGGCGGCGGCGGCGGCGCCGCGGGCCGGCTCTCGCCGGCGACGCAGCCCGTGCCGAGGGCGACCGCCAGCGCGAGCCGGCGCACGCGCGCGGCCGCGGACGCGGCGATGGGGACCGGGCGACGCGGCGGAGACGGCGGCATGGCGTCATGGATACGGCCCGGGGCGCGGGACGACAATGGCGGCGCGCCGGCCGCATGCGGGCCGCACGCGGGCGCTTGCGGGGCGCGCGGCGCGGTGGCATCTCGTGCCGGGTGCGCGGCCACGGGTCGCCGCCCGCCCGGTCCTCCGCTCCCGCCGCCATGTCGAAGCTGCGCTTCCCGATCTCGGTCTCGCTCGACGGCTACGTCGCCGGGCCCCACCAGAGCCTCGAGCAGCCGCTCGGCGTCGGCGGGGAGGGGCTGCACGCGTGGGTGTTCCCCCTGAAGGCCTGGCGCGAGCCCCACGGCCGCGAGGGTGGCGAGGTCAATGCGAGCAGCGCGGTGCTCGAGGCGTCGATCGCCGGCGTCGGCGCGACGATCATGGGGCGGAGGATGTTCGGCGGCGGGCCCGGGCCGTGGAACGAGGAGAAGCCCTGGAACGGCTGGTGGGGCGCGACGCCGCCCTTCCACCACCCGGTGTTCGTGCTCACCCACCACGCGCGCGCGCCGCTCGTGATGGAGGGCGGCACGACGTTCCACTTCGTCACCGGCGGCATCGAGGACGCGCTGGCGCGGGCGCGCGAGGCGGCGGGCGGGAAGGACGTCACGCTCGCGGGCGGCGCGCAGGCGGCGCAGCAGTACCTCGCCGCGGGCCTCGTCGACGTGATGGTGCTCAACCTCGTCCCGATCCTCCTGGGCGGCGGCGAGCGGCTGTTCGACGGCGTCGGCACGGACCTGCACGGGCTGCGGCTGGTGCGCACGGTCGCCACGCCGCAGGTCACGCACCTCGTGTTCGCGCGCGCCTGAGGCCGGCGGGGAAACGGCGGCCGCGCGCGCGCCGTAGGGCCACGGGCAGGGTGAACGCATCCTCCAACGGAGGTCCCCCATGACTCGACGGGAGTGGCTCTGGCTCGCGCTGGCCGTGGTCTTCGCCACCGTGAACGTGCTGGGCGCGTGGTACGCCGTCGTGCACGGCGAGATGGTGCACTGCCTCGTCCACCTCGGGCTGCTGCTCGCCACGCCGGTGGTGGCCTGGCGGATCATCGCGCGGCGGCCGGTCGGCTACTGAGCGTCCGCGGGCGGGCTCCGGTGCGCCGGACCCGAACGGCGAACGGCGGCGGCATTTGCAGCGAAGCGATCGGAGAACGGCGGATAACGGCGGATAACGGCGGATGGCTCCGGTGGAGCGCGAGATCCCTCGCCGCCACACGGAGCCATCTGCCCTTATCCGATGCTTTTCAGACGGCTTCGTGGGCGAATCGCCGTTCTGGGGCCGGCGCGACGACGCGCTACTGCAGCGCCGCCGCGCACCCCGTCGCCACCGCGCACCCGGGATCGAGCGGCGGCAGCTTCGCGCGCGCGAGCTCGCGGTTCACCGCCACGAGGTCCGTGCGCCACAGCGTCGCCAGCTGGTCGGTGTAGGCCTTCAGCTCCGTCGTCAGGATCCCGAAGATCTCGGGCATGTTGTTCGTCGGGCGCCCGTCGCCGCGCT
>CBHYLO010000799.1:0-1631 GCA_966128675.1 uncultured bacterium
CTCCTCGAACGTGATCGGCATCACGACGATCTGCGCGGGCGACGCCTCGCCGAGCGTGCGCACGAGGTCCAGCAGGTCGTCGGCGTAGCGCGTGGCGGGGACGCCGCCGGCGGCGAGCACGAGATCGTCGCAGGCGCGCTCGCGCTCCGCGCGCAGGCGGCGCCCCGCGAGCGCGACGAGCGGGTTGAACCAGAAGATCGCGGTCGCCAGCTGCGCGAGGACCTGCGTCAGCGCGTCCAGCCGCTCGACGTGCGCGAGCTCGTGCAGCAGCACGGCGCGGCGGCGGTCCTCGGTCCACTCCGCGGCGTCGGCCGGCAGCAGCACGACGGGATAGACGACGCCCCACGTCACGGGCACGGTGCCGGTGCGCCCGACGTACAGCGAGACGGGGCGGCGGATGCCCAGCTCGCGCGCGAGGCGCTGCAGCGGCATCACCCACGCGGGATCGTCGGCGGGCTGCGCGCGGCGCACGAGCCGCGCGAGCCCCGCGGTGCCGAGCGCGAGGCGCAGCAGCACGAGCAGCACGCCCGCGGCCCACCCGCCGAACAGCGCGAGCAGCCAGGTCGGCGCGCCCGCGGCCTCCGGACGCGACGCCTCGTCGGTGCGCGGGACCTGCACGGTGAGCGCGTTCGGACCGACCGTCACGCGCGACGGCTCGGCGCCGGCGGGCGTCGGGGGCACGGTGGCGATGCCGGCGGCGATCCCCGCCTCGTAGTCGCGCGGGGTGAGCGCGGGCGCGTCGGGCGCGCGCTCGACGCGGAACCGCGGCGCGAGGTCGGGCGTCGTCGCGCGCGGGCTCGCCGCGGGCGGCTCCCGCAGCGCGGCGGCCGCGCGCGCGAGCGCCGGCGGCACCACGGGCGCGCTCCATCGCGGGACGAGCGCGGTGAGCACGGGGAGCGCGAGCACGGCGACGACGGCGGCGCTCCACACGAGGTGGCGCGTGGCGGCGGCGGCGCGGCGCATCCCCCACGTCGTCGCGAGCCCGGCGACGCCGAGGATCACGGTCCCCTTGAGCGTGACGTCCACGAGGGCGGGCAGCCAGTCGGCGGCCAGCCCGCCGAGCGAGGCGACGAGGTCGGTCATGCTAGCGGCCCTCGCGTTTGCGCTGCTCGATGAGCTGCGACATCCGGTCGATCTCGTCGCGCGACAGCTTCCGCTCGGCGCCGTCGAGCAGGGCGGCCATCGCGTCCTCGACGGAGCCGTCGAAGAAGGTGCGCAGCAGGTGCTTCACGGCCGAGCGCTGCGCGGTGTCGCGCGCGACGACGGGCGCGAAGACGTAGCGGGGCCCGTCCTCGTGGTGGCGGATGTGGCCCTTGTCCTCGAGGATGCGGAGCATGGCGCGCACGGCCGAGTAGCTGGGCGGCTCGGGGAGTCGCTCCTGCACCTCGGCGGCGGTGGCCTCGCCGAGCTGGTAGAGGACGTCCATGATCTGGCGCTCGCGGCGGGAGAGCCGGTTGGCGAGGGAGTCGGCCATGCGGGTGCTCGGGTGCTCGGGACGGTGTCTGCTAAACTTCTAGCACCATGCTGGATTTTTAGCAATAGTGGGTTCGGGGCTCGGCGTCGGGCGCTGCGGGCTGCGGCCTGCGGGCTGCGGATCCTGCTCCGTGCCCTCGGCGGCCGACGTCGTGACC
>CBHYLO010000800.1:0-1631 GCA_966128675.1 uncultured bacterium
CGCCACTGCCCGAGGACGCACGCATCCGCGACCCGCAGCGCGCGCTCCCGCTCGTCCGGCGCCGGCCCCGCGGCCGCGATGCGCGCCATCTCCGCGGCCGCCGCCACCGCCGCGCCCTCGTCGCCCTCCGAGTACAGGGCGTCGAGCACGCGCAGCCGCAGGTGCGCGCGCGAGCCGGGCTGCGCGTCCTGCAGCTGCTCGGTGACGTCCAGCGCGAGCACGGGCCGGCCCTGGTTCAGCGCCAGGCTGTGCCGCGCCAGCAGCGCGTCCAGCTGCTCGGCGCCGAGGACGGCCCGCGCCTCCAGGTAGCGCAGGGCGCGGGCGCCGTCGTCGAGCGCCACGCCGTCGTGCTGCGACGCGAGCGCGATCGCCCGCAGGCTCGGCACGCCGAGCGACGGCAGGCGCCCGCGGATGCGCGCCAGCGCGTCGCTGTCGCCGGTCGCCAGCGCCACGCGCCAGGTCAGGTCGCCGGTGCGGCCGCCGCCGGCGAGACGCCCCTGCGCGGGCGAGGCGACCCGCCGGAGCGCGTCACGGTCGCCGGCGCGCACCGCGAGCCCGATCAGGTGCCGGCGCGCCGACGCGTCCTCGGGGTCGAGCGCGAGCGCGCGCCGGAACGCGCCCGCCGCCCGCGCCTCCGCGTTCCGGATCCCGAGCAGCGCCCCGTCATAGAAGAAGCGCTCGGCCAGCTCGCTCCAGGCGTCGGCGCGGTCGGGCGTCAGCGCGACGGCCTGCTCCCACGCCGTCAGCTGCTCGGCCGCGGTGGAGGGAACGGGGTAGCGCGGGCCGGCCAGCGCGAGGAGGTAGGCGTGGTCGCGCGCGCCCAGCCGGTCCCGCGCCGCCCACGCCAGCGCCAGCCCCCGGTCGTGCTGCTCGGCGCTGTTGAGCCTGTCTGCCGCGATGGCGAGGCCCAGGGCGGCCGACGCGAAGGTCGTGTCGCGCGCGAGCGCCTGCTCGTACAGCGTCACCGCCTCCTGGAAGCGCCCCGCCTGCGCGGCCGCCTCGGCCTGCAGGTAGGCGCGGAGCACCGGCAGCGTGGCACCGGCGAAGGCGCCCGCCCGGTCGAGGTCGAGCGTGCGGTGCGCGACCAGCCGGACGGCCAGCGCGTCGAGCAGCCCGGACACGCTGTCCGCCGGGCCGCTCACCCGCGCGCTCGCCCGCTCGGCACCCGACGCGACGTCCAGCAGCACGGCGTCGAGCGTCAGCCGCCCGGCCGTCCCGCCGATCCGGCCGACCAGCACCTCGCCCGCCCCGACCCGGCGGGCGACGGTGCGGGCATGCGTGCGAGCGGCCGACGCGCCGGCCGACGCCGCGGGGAACGGCAGGCTGTCGAGCGCGCTCAGCACGGCCCCGGGCTCCACGGCGCGCGGCCCCAGCTCGCCGGTCAGCAGCCGCGCCAGCAGCTCCGCCGCGCCCTCCCGCAGGAAGGCGAGCGACGGGTCGTCGGTGTCGAGCGCGAACGGGAGGACGGCGATCGCGCCGCGGTCCGCCTGCACCACCGGCGCGACGACCGGCCGCGGCGTCGGCCGCCGCACGACGGCGATCCCGCCCGCGACCGCGACGGCCGCCAGCGCGACCGCGGCGCCCACCACGCGCGGCCAGCGGCGGCGGCGCACGACGGGCGCGACGTCGCG
>CBHYLO010000801.1:0-1628 GCA_966128675.1 uncultured bacterium
GTCAGGCGTGCGGGGAGGATCCGAAAGGTGGACCGCTGCGCGGGCGCGGGAAAGTCGGACCGCGACGCGCCCGCCGCGGGTATCATCCGGCCTCATGGCCCCGAGTCCCCGATCCGTCGCGCGCGCCGCGTCCCGCTTCGCCGCCTACCTCGCCCTCTGCTGGGGCACGCTGCTCGCCCTCGTGTGGGGCGCCGCGCCCGGCACGCCGTGGCTCGCGCCCGCGCTGCTGGCGCTCGTGGCCGCGCACACCACGCTCCCCATCGTCGCGTTCCTGGTGCGCGGCGGCGGGTGGCGCCGCTATCCCACGGCGGCGTTCCGGCTGTGGGTCGTGCGCCCCGCGCTCTACGCGCAGCTGCTGCTGCCCGTGACGGCGGGCGCGGGCGCGCTCGGCCTGCTCGCGGGCGCGCCGTTCGGGCACGCGCTGGCGACGGCGCGCGTCGCCGCCGTCGGCGCGTTCGCCGTCGGCGCGGCGGTGCTGGCGCTCGGCTGGCTCGGGTCGCGGCGGCTCGTCGTGCGCGAGGTCGAGGCGCGCGTGCCCGGCCTCCCCGACGCGTTCGACGGGCTGCGCATCGTCCAGGTGTCCGACCTGCACGTCGGCCCGCAGACGTCGCGGCGCTTCCTCGACCGCGTCACGCGCACGGTGCGCGCGCTGTCGCCCGACCTCGTCACCGTCACCGGCGATCTCGTCGACGACCGCGTCGAGGACGCGCGCATCTTCGGCGACTGGGTGCGCGCGCTCGATGCGGAGGGCCCGCGCGCGCCGCTCGGCGTCTACCTGATCCCCGGCAACCACGACGTCTACGCGGGCTGGACGGGCGTGCATGACGCGCTGCGCCTGCACACGCGCGCGCACGTGCTGGTGAACGACGCGCGCGTGGTGCATCGCGACGGCGCGTCGCTCGCGCTGCTCGGCACCGGCGATCCGGCCGCGCGGGCGCGTGGATCGGACGGCTGCGCGCCGGACCTCGGGCGCGCGTTCGCGCGCGTGCCGCACGACGTGCCCATCGTCGCCTTCGCGCACAACCCCGCGCTCTGGCCCGCGCTCGCGGAGCGTGGCGCGGCGCTGACGCTGAGCGGCCACACGCACTGGGGCCAGCTCGCCTTCCCGCGCCGCGGCTGGAGCCTCGCGTCGCCGTTCCTGGAGCACGCCATGGGCGCGTACCAGGACGGCGAGGCGCTGCTCTACGTGCATCCGGGCACGGGCTTCTGGGGCATCCCGTTCCGCCTCGGCGCGTTTCCCGAGGTCGCGGCGATCACCCTGCGGCGCGCGGAGTCGGCGGGGATCTCGATGGGCGCGGCGACCGTCGCGCCGCGCCGCGCGGCGTAGCGTGGCGCCGTCCGTGCGCGTCGTCGCGTTCGACCCGGCGCGCGCCGACCACCGCGCCGCGTTCCGCGACCTGAACCTCGCCTGGATCGAGGCGCACTTCGTCGTCGAGGCGCGCGACCGGCACGAGCTCGACGATCCGGACTCGCACATCCTCGCGCACGGCGGCGAGATCTTCATCTCCGAAGCCGACGGCGCGATCCTCGGCACGTGCGCGCTGCTCGCGGAGCCCGACGGCGCCTGCGAGCTGGCGAAGATGGCGGTGCACGCGGAGGCGCGCGGCCGCGGCGTGGGCCGCGCGCTC
>CBHYLO010000802.1:0-1618 GCA_966128675.1 uncultured bacterium
ACGGGCCGACGTACCTGCAGGCGCTGGCCGACGAGCTGCTGGCGGGCCGCAGCACCGAGGACGCGGTCGCCGCGCTGCCGGGCGGCGACGCCGCGTCGCCTGCGCTCGAGGATGCGTGGCGGGACTGGCTGGCGGCGACGGAGCCCTGATGAGGGAATGCCGCGTGCGACGTGCTGCGTGAACTACCTCGGCGTTTGGGACCCACTTCCGGTTGGAGAGGATCCGGATGCTCCGGATGAACCGGATCATTAGGATCGCTCCGTGCGGCGCACCACACGTCGCCGCCCCGCGGAGTGATCCGCAGCAGCCGCACGCTCCGAAGCATCCGCATCCCTCCAAAAGCCGCAGGAGCCCGGCGCGCCGGACCCTGAACGGCGAACGGCATTGGACAGGATGACGAGGAGGCTCGGCACCGGCGCTTGGAGCATCGCGCCACGCGGAGCCTCCTGGTCATCCTGTCATCCTGTCTCGAGCAGTTCGTCGTTCGCGCAGCACGGTGCACGCAGCACGGTGCACGCAGCCGGGTCTATCGCACGGCCATCGTCAGCGTCGCGAAGTCGCTCTCCCACTCCGACTGCGCCGTGATCGGATGCCGCAGCTGCGTCGCGCGCAGCAGCCACCGGCCCGCGCGCGCCAGCGGGATCGCGACGCGGCCCTCGGCGTCGGTGCGGCGGGGCGCGAGCGCGCGGCCGTCGGGGCCCACCGCGCCCACCAGCGCCGCCGGCACCGCGCGGCCATGCTGCAGCAGGCGGACAACGAGCGTGTCGCCGGGCGCGAGCGCCGTCGGGTCGCGCAGCGGCACCAGCTCCAGCGGCATGCCCGTCGGCTGGGCCCACGACGCGTCGTCCGTGGGGCGGGGGCGCAGCGGGCTGCTCACCAGCACGTGCGTGGTCGCGTGCCGCGCGGAGCGCTCGCGCCAGTGGCGCACGCCGTCCACCGGCAGCTGCCGCAGGTAGGCGACGCGCACGCTGTCGGGCGCGCCGATGCGCGCCAGGTAGTCGATCACGCCGGCCGAGTCGAGCGTGAGGGCGCGCGGCGCGAGCGAGACCCAGACCGTGGCCACGCCGGCGCGCCGCAGCGGGACGCGGAAGCGCAGCGCCCGCGCCCCCGCGGCGGGCGTGGGGAGCGGCTCCGTGCGGCCCGCCATGCGCACGCGCGCCGTGCGCACGCGGGCGGCGGCGACGGCGGTGGCGTTCGTCGGGAACGACGGCCCGCTCGTCAGGTCGAAGGTCGCGTCCACCCCGGCGGGCGACGTCGCGCGCGCGGGCACGAGCCAGGTGTCGTGGGCGGCCGCGGCGGACGGGCCGGTGGCCAGCACGACGCCCATCGTCAGCGCCGCGGCGAGCGCGCCGGTGACCGGTCGGAGGAACGGCATGCCGCCAAGTTGGTGCGCGGGGCCGCCCGACGGCAGAGCCTCGGGCGTCACGCCGGCGGCCCCTTCACGCCCGGAAGGGTGCGATCGGGCGGAGGACGGAGGGGCGGAGGACGATCCGGCGGTGGACGGTGGAGCGTGAGACGAAGCGGCGGACCTTCAGGCTCGACGCTCCGAGCGGAGGGGGCCGCCCCATCGTGTCACGCCCTTCCGTCGTCCGCTGCATCGTCGTCCGCCGGTCCGTCC
>CBHYLO010000803.1:0-1616 GCA_966128675.1 uncultured bacterium
GACGGTCACGACCTGCGCCGAGTGGTCCTCGGCGAGGATCACCTTGAGGCCGTTGGGGAGCTCGGAGCGGTCGATGGCGATGGGCGCCGGGAGCGGGCTCTGGGCGGCCGCGGGCGCGGCCGGCTGCGCGCCGAGGGGCGCCGCGAGCGGCGCGGACGCGCCGGCGGCCAGCAGCGGCAGGGCGAGCAGCGTCGCCAGCCGCGGGCGGGAACGAGGAGACATCGGGGGCTCGGTGAGTCGGAGGACCGTACGGCGGAAGGCGGTACGGCGGAGGACGATACAGCGGAAGACGATACCGGGAGGCGGACGATACGGCGAACGACGTCCTGCGGAAACACGGCCGCGCCTCAGCCGCCGCTCCGCATCACCGTTCGACGCCGTACCGTTCTCCGCCGTATCGTGTTCCGCGGTTCCGTCCTCCGCAGTATCGCCGCGGTCTCCCGTGTACGTTTCGGCATGACCGCCCCTCAACGTGATTCGAACACGCGCGCCGCCGAGGACGTCCTGGCGGCGCTGGAGCAGGACGCCGCCGCCGACGCGGGGCAGGCGTTCGTCGCGCTGGCCGCCGAGTACCTCGCGGCCGCCCACACGGGCGACGGCCCCGTCTCGTCGTCGGTCGACCCGGGGACGATGGCGGCGCGCTTCCGCGAGCCGGTGCCGCGCGGCGGGCAGCCGCTGGCGGCGATCGTCGAGCGGCTGCGCCGCGACGTCGTCGCCGACGCGAACCGGCTCGCGCATCCGATGGCGATGGGCCACCAGGTGTCGCCGCCGCTGCCGGCCGCGATCTGGACGGACCTCGTGGTGTCGGCGCTGAACCAGTCGGTGGCGGTGTCGGAGATGTCGCCGACGGGCACCGCGGTGGAGGCGGCGGTGATCCGCTGGATGGCGGAGCTGGCGGGCTTCGGGCCGCGCGCGGGCGGCACGCTGACGTCGGGCGGCACCGAGGCGACGTTCGCGGCGCTGCTGGCGGCGCGCAGCCGCGCGCTGCCCGAGGTGTGGACGCGCGGCGTGGGCGCGCATCCGCCGACGATCGTGTGCGGCGAGCACGCGCACTACGCGGTGAGCCGCGCGGCGGGCGAGCTGGGGATCGGGCTGCGCAACGTCGTCACCGTGCCGTCGCGCGACCTGCGCATGGACCCCGAGGCGCTGGAGCGCACGCTGCAGGGGCTCGACGAGGCGGGGAAGAAGGTGATGGCCGTGGTGGCGACCGCGGGATCGACGGCCACGGGCTCGTTCGACGACCTCGACGCCGTCGCCGACGCGTGCGAGAAGCGCGGCGTCTGGCTGCACGTCGACGGCGCGCACGGCGCCTCGGCGCTGCTCTCGGCGACGCACCGCGCCCGCGTGCGCGGGCTCGCGCGCGCGCACTCCGTGACGTGGGACCCGCACAAGATGCTGCTGCTGCCGCTGTCGGCGGGCGTGGTGCTGGTGCGCGACGAGCGGTGGCTGGAGGCGGCGTTCGCGCAGAAGGCGCCGTACCTGTTCCACGCGCCGCAGCAGCAGGGCGCGGAGGAGTTCGACGCCGCGCCGCGCGTGTGGGACCAGGGGATCCGCTCCTTCCAGTGCTCGCGGCGGCTGGACGCGCTGAAGGTGTGGGTGGCGTTCCAGCGCCACGG
>CBHYLO010000804.1:0-1601 GCA_966128675.1 uncultured bacterium
GTCGCGGTCGTCGCGGGCGTCGGCGGCCACCCGCGTCAGCGGCCGCCGCGCCCGCGGCGCGCGGCGAAGAAGGTGTAGGTGCGCCAGAGCGTCACCAGCGTCGCGAGCCCCACCAGCGCGCCGACGAGCGCGCTGCGCGACATCGACGGCTCGGCCGCGCCGCCGGGCATCGCGCAGCGGCGCACGCCCTCCATCCACTCGCCGCCGGCGTCGGCGCAGGCGCGCGCGCGCATCGCGGTGGTCGCCAGCAGCGCGGCGAGCGACGCGGCGGTGCCGGCGAGGAGGGCGGCGAGGCCGCGGCGGAGCTCGGGGGACATGGCCATGCGGTCGGGGCGAAGCGAGGCGTGCGGGCGAGCCGCGAATCTACGCGCGCGCGTCGGGCAGCGGCGCGCGGCCGGGCGCGCTCTCCAGCATGCGGGCGACCGCGGCGTAGTCGCCGGCGGACAGCCGCTCGCACAGCGTGGCCAGCGCGTCGGCGTCGGCGTGCGTCAGCCAGAGCTTCGCGTGCGGCGGGTAGCCCGCGTTCGCCAGCACGGAGAGGAAGCCCGTGCGCGACACGAGCCCCTGCGCGTGCCGCTCGACGATCGTGCACAGGCGCGGCTGGTCGATCACCAGCGGCAGCAGCTCCAGCGTGTCGGCGGGGCTGACGGTGCTGGCGAGGCAGCGCACCGCACGGCCGGCGAGCGCGCGCAGCGCAGGCTCGCGCAGCGCGGGCTCGCCCTCGTCGTCCGGCTCGCTCGACTCCACCAGGTAGAGCAGGCGCCAGAAGAGGCGCTCCTCGTCGGGGGCGTCCTCCCACGGCACCGCGTCGGAGTGCTCGACGTCCAGCGGATCGGCGGCGAGCACGGGCGCGATCCAGGCGTCGAGCGCCTCGCGCGTCAGCTCGCCGGCGGCGAACGCCTGCAGCCGGGCCGCCAGGTCGTAGAGGCTGGGCACCGGGCGGCGCGGGTCAGCGGGGGCCGGCGGGCGGCACCGCGGGGCGCCGGGCGGCGCGCAGGTAGAGCGCGCCGCGGAGCAGGAAGAAGAGCGCGAAGCCGACGTCGAGCAGCGGCTGGCGGGTGACCGAGGCGCCGACCCAGAGCGCGCGGATGGCGACGAACGCCCCCAGCGCGATCATGACGAGGCCGAGGACGAGCGAGAAGGTGCGCGGGACGGGCATGCGGGCGGATGGGAGCCGATTGCGTCGGCGCACGGCGCCGCATAGGTTGCGAGTGCGCAAAATACAGCGCAGCGGCTACGGACGTCGACGACCCTGGGGCCTCGCTCTCGCGGTGGCCCCTTTTCGCTGCACAACCTAGCTGCTCCGTGCCGATCGGCACGGGATCTTCGTCGGATGGTACGGCAGGACCGGACTCCGACTCTCTTCTTCTTTCGGAGTTCCGCAATGCGTACGACCGGCACCGTGAAGTGGTTCAACGACGCCAAGGGCTTTGGCTTCATCACCCCCGAGAGCGGCGACAAGGACTGCTTCGTGCACCACTCGGCCATCCAGGGCCGTGGCTTCAAGTCGCTCGCCGAGGGCGAGCGCGTCGAGTTCGAGATCGTCCAGGGCCAGAAGGGTCCGGCGGCCGAGAACGTCGTCAAGCTCGGCCAGTAAGCCA
>CBHYLO010000805.1:0-1578 GCA_966128675.1 uncultured bacterium
CCCGTCGTCGATCACGGGGAGCAGCGCGCCGCGCCGCCAGTCGGCGAAGCGCGGCGGCGTGTCGGGCAACGTGCCGCGCGCGCGTCGCCGCGCCAGCGCGCCCTGCGCCACCAGCAGCGCGGGCAGCAGCCCCGCGCCCACGACCACCGCGGCGGTGACGCGATACGCGGGCCCGTCGCCGTGCAGCGCGAACAGCCCGAACCAGGCGAGGTCGTAGAGCACGTGCGCGACGATCGTCGTCGGCAGCCCCACCGTCAGGTACAGCACCGCCCACAGCGACGCCTCGAGGAACAGCTCGACGCCGCGCGCGTACGCGGGCCACGACGGGTAGTTCGCGTGCCCGAAGCCGAACACCAGCGCCGTGACGATCACGCCCGCCGCCATCCACCAGCGGCGCGACGCGCGGCGTCCCACCCACAGCGACAACAGCGCGAGCGGCACGGCGCGGAAGACCGCCTCCTCCCACACGCCCGCGAACAGCGCGGTGCCGATCGCGCTGACCCACGGCAGCGGCGTCGCGATCTGGTCCGGGTCGTCGAGCGTCCCCGTGGGCACCCACCAGCCGAGCGTGCGGCGCGTCGTGAGGTAGAAGAGCGACACGTACGCGAAGCCGAGCGCGGCCAGCGCGTAGCCGCCCATGACGTGCGCCGCGACCTCGCCGGTGCCGCGATGGCGCAGGTACGCGTACCAGTCCACCTGCCGCGGGAAGGCGCGGCGCGTCAGCACCTCCGCCGCCGCGACCGCGCCGCCCACGAACAGCGCGACCGCGACGCCCGCGGCGACCGCGCCGAACACGTTGAGCGCGACGAAGCTCGCCGTCGGCGTCGCGGTGTCGTAGCCGAACCACGCCAGCGGCAGCCCGTTCAGCGCGCCGAGCAGCATCAGCGCGCCGACGGTGCTCCCGACGAGCATCGCGGGGCGCCAGCGCACCGCGTCGCGCAGCTTCACGAGCGCCACCAGCGCGCCCGTGAAGAAGACCAGCATGCCCGGCAGCGAGAGCTGCGCGTAGAGGTCGTTCGACGCGCGCATCTCGCCGTAGCGGCGCGTCCAGCTCTCGGGCACGTCGACGTACGTGCGCACGCCCAGCACGTCGACGCCGCCGGCGCGCGCGCTGTCCGCGCCGGTCGCATCCGATCCTGTCACCACGACGTCCGCGCGGATCGGCGCCTCGCCCACCGTGCGGCCCGCGCGCGTGTAGCGGTACGTGCGGTCCACGCGCCCGCTGCGCGGCTGCGTGATGTACGACGCGGCCGTGAAGCGCCACGCGTCCGCGGGCAGCCCGCCGGCCCAGCGCGGCAGCGCCGCGTCCGCCGCCGCGCGTCCCGCGGCCTCGCTCACCGTCGGGCGGCGGTCCGTCTCCGCGAGCGTGCGCACCAGCCCCACGACGCGGCCGTCGGGCGCGAAGCGCAGCCGCGCCTCGCGCGTGTTGCCGGGCGCGAACAGCCGCACCTCCCACGCGTAGAGCGCGACCTCGCGCCCCTGTGCCAGCGCGCGCACCGAGTCGGGCCCGCCGGCGGCGAGGTCGACGTAGGTCGCGAGCTCCTCGTCGTTGGCGAAGCGCGCGGCGGCGCGCGCGCC
>CBHYLO010000806.1:0-1573 GCA_966128675.1 uncultured bacterium
GCGCCCCCGGGGGCCCGGGGCCCGGTGCGCCCCCCCCCCCCCCCCCCCGCACCCGGCGGTACGCCGCTCAGTCCTCGGTGAGCTCCCGCGCGAACGCCGCCGGATCGAACGCCTCGAGGTCGTCCGCCGCCTCGCCGACGCCGATGAACTTCACCGGCAGGTCGAGCGCCTCGTGCACCGCGACCACGACGCCGCCCTTCGCGGTGCTGTCCAGCTTCGTCACCACGAGGCCCGTGATCGGCACCGCCTCGGAGAACTGCTTCGCCTGCTGCACCGCGTTCTGCCCGATCGTCCCGTCGAGCACCAGCAGCGTCTCGTGCGGCGCGCCCTCCATCCGCTTGCCGATCACGCGGTGGACCTTCTTCATCTCGTCCATCAGGCCACCGCTCGTGTGCAGGCGGCCCGCCGTGTCGACGATGACCACGTCCGCGCCGCGCGTCACGCCCGCGTCGATCGCGTCGAACGCGACCGCCGCCGGATCGGTGCCCGGCTTGGAGCCCACGAAGTCCGCGCCGGTGCGCTCCGCCCACAGCCGCAGCTGGTCGATGGCGCCGGCGCGGAAGGTGTCGGCCGCGCCGACGAGCACGCGCTTCCCCTGCTTGCGGAAGTGCGCGGCGAGCTTGCCGATGAACGTCGTCTTGCCGGCGCCGTTGACGCCGATCACGAGGATCACCGTCGGCCCCTGCGCGGCCAGGCGCAGCGCGGGGTCGCTGTTCCCCTCGCGCAGCTCGGCCTCGACGAGCCGCCGCAGCGCGTCCTGGAACTCCGTCTCCGTCTTGATGAAGCCCTTCTGCGCGTAGCCGCCGATCTTGTCGACCAGCGCCAGCGTCGTCGGCACGCCGAAGTCGGCGCCCAGCAGGATCTCCTCGAGGTCCTCGAGCGAGCCGTCCTTGACGCCGCCGCGCAGGATGACGCCGACGTCGGTGGTCGCGACGTCCTTGATGCGCTGCCAGAGCGACTTCTTGGGCGCGTCGCCCTCTTTGCGGAACAGCCGGGCCATGATGCCGAAGGTACGGGACGTTTGTCGAGACGAGGGTGCCGCCGCGGGTCGGGCGCGCGTCAGCGCAGGCCGAGCCGGCGCCGCGCGAGCCACTCGCCGCACAGCAGCAGGAGCGGCAGCACGTACGCCCACCACGCGTCGCGCAGGCGCGGCGCGAGGTCCGACGTCGCGCCGCCGCCCACCGGACCGGCGCGCAGCGCGGCGCGACGCGGCAGCAGCTCGCGGGCGGGGCTGACGGCGAGCACCGCCGTCCCGCCCGGGCCGCGCACGTCGTACACCCCTGCCGCGAGTCCGGGCGTCGGGGCCGGGCGCGCGGCCGCGCCGCAGCGCCCCGCGAGCGACGCCCCCCCCCCCCCCCCGCGCCGGGTGAGCACCAGCGCCGCGACCGAGTCCGCACCGCCGCGCCGCCAGACCACCGGCTCGCCGGCCCGCACCACGCCGCCCTCGGGCAGCGCCGCGCGCCGGTCGCCGCGCCCGGCCGCGAGCCAGTCCCATATACCGCCCCACAGCCCCGAGAACCCGGCGGTCGCCACGCCGCCGCGGAATTGCCCGCGCCCCAGCCCGCCGACGCCG
>CBHYLO010000807.1:0-1570 GCA_966128675.1 uncultured bacterium
ACGTGGAGCGATCCGTCTCATCCGCTCCATCCGGAGCATCCGTAGCCGAACGCGTGGTCACGGCCCGCACGGCACGACGCCGGTCGCCGAGGGCACGGCGCAGGATCCGCAGCACGCAGTCGTCACGGCATCGGACGCGCGAAGAACACCGCCACCTCCCGCGCGTCCTCGTACAGCGCCGCGTCCAGCCCGCAGCACGTGAACCCCTGCCGCAGGTAGAAGCGGATCGCCGGCGCGTTCACCTGCTGCGTCTCCACCCACAGGCAGCGCGCCCCCAGCGCCCGCGCCGCCGCCTCGGCGCCCCGCAGCAGGCCCGCGCCCACGCCGCGCCCGCGCGCCGCCGCGTCCACGTACAGGTGCGACAGCTCGGCCCGCCGGTTCCACGCCTGCCACGCCACCGCCGCCACCCCCACCACCGCGCCGTCCAGCTCGGCCACCGCGACGTGCGGCGCGGCGGCCAGCGCCTCCCAGTCCACCGCGTAGCGCTTCACGAGCGGCGGGTCGACGCGGCGCTCCGTCAGGGCGAAGGCCAGCGGGCCGTGCCGCTCCACGGCGTACACGACGTCTGTGGCAAGGGAGACGTCCAGACGCGCCAGCGCGTCGCGGTCCTCGGGCCAGCGCAGGAGGCGGAAGCGGAGCATGCGAAACGTATGCGGTGCGCGGTCGTTATCATGGAAGAGGTCGGTCTCCCCGACTCCCACCGTCGCCGCCCCCGCACCTCCCTCCCGCGGCATGATCGAGATCACGCTCCCCGACGGCCGATGCTGTCGGCTCGAGGCGCGGCGCGACGCCGGCGCGCCCGCGTCCGAGCCGTCCGCCACCGTCATCCACTGCGAGATCGATGGGCAGGCGCCCTTCGCGATCCCGCTGCACGCCGCGTGGGCGGAGACCGCCGCGCTCCCGCCGGGCGTGGCCGACGCGATCATCCGCCACTTCCTGATGGAATGACGTCGTGACGGCACGTCGTCGCCTGACGTCGTGGCGCGACGTCGGCCGCGTCGCACCCGAGACGCACGCGGGCTCCGGACGACCTCGTCCGGAGCCCGCGCTGCGGGGGGACCGGCCATCCGGCCGGGACGTCCGCCGCTTTGCGAATGTCGTGCCTACGGATGAGCTGGCAACGCGCCGCGTGCGGGGCCGCCGCGCGTTCGCGCAGCACGGATTCGACGCGCGAATCCACGATTCTTGTACGCCGGCGCACACTGGCCTGGAACTCGCCAATGCCCGCCGGTCCGGCCCGCGGCGTGCCACGCGGCCCGGCCCGTCGCATGAGCGATCCGACATCCATCCCGACGACGCGAGGCACGTCCCCACCAGCAGCCGGCAGCCCACCCCCCGGACCGCGCGCAGCGCGATCGGACGGACGACGGGGCGACGCCAGGCGCGGTGCGCACGCATAGGAGCGATCGACATGGTGATGATGCCCCAGCACGCGCTCGAGGAACGTCCGCCGCAGCAGGCCGGCCGCCGCATGGTCACCGACCGCGACACCGGCCGCACCTGGCAGATCTGGGAGGCCGACACGGCTCGGCTCCCCGGCGCGCGGGGCGAACGCTGCCTCATCTTCGAC
>CBHYLO010000808.1:0-1554 GCA_966128675.1 uncultured bacterium
CGGACGGGCACCACCTGGCGCTGGCGCGGCTGGCCGCGCGCGGCGGCGCGGTCGCCGCCGCCACGGTCGCGTTCGAGGACGACGCGCTCGGCGTCGCGGCGGCACGCGCCGCCGGCCTGCGGACGATCCGCGTGGCATCATCCGCGCACCGCGCCTCCGACGACGACGACGACGCGCGCGGCGCCTCGCCGGACGCGCGGCTGGCGACGCTCGCCGGCCTCACCCCGGGCTCGCTCGCGGCCCTTCTCGATCTCGCTCCCGTTCCGACATGACCGCTCCCACGCCTCCGTCCGCGCGCGCCGTGGGCTCCGCGCCTCCCGCGCCGCCGACGCTGGTCCGCGACTACGGCGACCCGGCGACGGAGTACGCGGCGCTGCGCACCGGCGCGCTGCTCGTGGACCGCAGCCACCGCGACCGCTGGACGCTCCGCGGCGCGAAGGCGCGCGACACGCTGACCGGGCTGGTCACCAACGACGTCGCGTCGCTCGCGGCGGGCCACGGCTGCTACGCCGCCGCGCTGACGCCCAAGGGGAAGATCATCGCGGACGTGCGCGTGTTCGCGATCGACGGCGGCACCGCCGTCCCGCCGAGCGTGGACGGCGTGCGCACGTGGCTGGACGAGGTCGCGCTGGTGGTGGACGTCCCCGCGCGCGCCGCCGAGGGGTGGGGCGGGATGCTGCGGAAGTACGTGAACCCGCGCCTGGCGCCGTACGCGCGCATCACCGAGTCCGTGCGCGCGTTCGGCCTGTACGGCGTGCACGCGCGCGACGCGCTGGCCGCCGCGTTCGGGACGCCGCCGTCGGCGCTGTCGCAGCTGGCGCCGTACGGCCACGCGACGCTGACGTCGGGCGGCGAGGCGCTGCTGGTGGTGCGCGTGCCGGACCTGGGGCTCGACGGCTTCGAGGTGCTGGTGCCGGCGCCGGCGTTCGACGCGGCGTGGGCGCGCGTGGCCGGCGCGGCGCCGGGGATCGTCGCCGGCGGCGAGCTGGCGTACGCGATCGCGCGCGTGGAGGCCGGCTATCCCGAGTGGGGCCAGGACGTGGACGACGGCACGCTGCCGCAGGAGGCGAACCTCGACGAGCTGCGGGCGATCTCGTACACCAAGGGGTGCTACACCGGGCAGGAGGTCGTCGCGCGCATCCACTTCCGCGGGCACGTGAACCGGCACCTGCGCGGGCTCGCGTATCCGCCCGACGGCACGCCGGTGCCGCGCGGCGCGCAGCTGGTGGACGAGGCGGGGCGCGTGGTGGGCGACGTGCGCTCCAGCATGCTCTCGCCGCGGCTGGGCGGCGTGGCGCTGGGGATGGTGCGCCGCGAGGTGCCGATGGGGGCGCTGCTGACCGCGCGGTGGAGCGCCGCCCCGACCGACGGCGCGGCGGACGGGGCGGAGGATGGCGCGGCGGACGGCACGGCGGATGGGGCGGCCGCGGCGGACGACCCGCGCTTCCGCACCGAGCGCGGCGTGACGGTCGGCCCGCTCCCCTTCCCGCTCTGACGGTCCGCGCGCGGCAGGTCCGGGGTGGTGAAACGAGCGCGGGGCGCGTCGCTGTCGCG
>CBHYLO010000809.1:0-1543 GCA_966128675.1 uncultured bacterium
TGAACTCGATCGCGCCCACGTCGACGCCGCGCGTCGGCTGCGCGGCGAGGAGCACGTGGTAGTCGCGCCCGGTCATCTCGCGCGCGATCACGATCTTCTGCTGGTTGCCGCCGGAGAGCGCCCGCGCCGGCAGCGACGGGTCGGCGGGACGGATGTCGTACTCCGCGACGAGACGCCGCGCGTTCTCGGCGACGCGCGGCTGGTCCAGCCGCACGCCCTTCGCGAAGCGGTGCTGCAGGCCGAGGATCAGGTTGTCGGCGATCGAGTAGTCGAGCACGAGGCCGCGGCGGTGCCGGTCCTCGGGGATGTGCGACAGGCCCGCATCGGCGCGCGGCCGCACGCCGAGCGCGGTGACGTCCTGGCCGCCGAGCGCGATCGTGCCGGACGTCGGGCGCGCGAGGCCCGCGAGCGCCTCGAGCAGCTCCGTCTGGCCGTTCCCCTCGACGCCGGCGATGCCGAAGATCTCGCCGGGGGCCACCGTGAAGCTGACGCCGTCCACGTCGTTGGGGCGCCGGGCGCCAGGCACGGTGAGATCGCGCACTTCGAGCGCCGCCGCGGCGCCACCCGAGCGCCGAGCGCCAAGCGCCGAGCGATCGTCGCCGTCGGCGCTCGGCGCGCGGCGCTCGCTCTGCACGTCCGACGGATCGTCCCCACCCGCGACGAAGCCGGTCGCGTCGAGCGCCAGTGCGACGTCGCGCCCCACCATCGCGCGCGCGATCGCCTGCGGCGTCGTATCGGCCGTGCGGATGCGCTCCACCGTCGTGCCGGCGCGCATCACCGTGATCGTGTCCGAGATGTCCACGACCTCGTCGAGCTTGTGCGTGATCAGCACCACCGTGCCGCCCTGCGCCGCGAGGCCGCGCAGCACGGCCCACAGCTCCTGCACCTCGGGCGGCGACAGCACGGCCGTCGGCTCGTCGAGGATGAGGATCTTCGCGCCGCGATACAGCACCTTCAGGATCTCGACGCGCTGCGCCTCGCCGACGCTCAGCTCCGACACCAGCCGGTCGGCGGCGACGGCGAGCCCGGTGCGCTCGGAGAGCGCGCGCACCTCGGCCTCCGCGCGCGCGCGGTCCAGCTGCCAGCCGCGCGTCAGCTCCTGCCCCAGCACGACGTTCTCGGCGACGGTGAGCGTCGGCACGAGCATGAAGTGCTGGTGCACCATGCCCACGCCCGCGGCGATCGCGTCGCTGGTGCTCCAGCCGGTGACGTCGCGCAGCGGGCCGGTGCCGTTGGGCGCGACCTCGATCGTGCCCGCGTCGGGCCCGTACATCCCGCTCAGGATGCGCATGAGCGTGGACTTGCCGGCGCCGTTCTCGCCGACGAGCGCGTGGATCTCGCCGGCGGCGACCTCCAGCGACGCGTCGCGGTTGGCGACGACGGGGCCGAAGGACTTCTGGACTCCGGCGAGGCGGAGAGCAGTGGTGGGGGGCACGAGCTACGTCGTAGGGAAAGGGAGCGCCGAGCGGCGGGGGGCGCGGCGCCCGGGGTGGGGGCCCCCGGGGGCGCGCCGCGGGCCGGGGCGCGGGGTGAACCCCACCCC
>CBHYLO010000810.1:0-1539 GCA_966128675.1 uncultured bacterium
CGCGGCGGACCTCTCGTCGGCCGAGGGGGCGGAGTCGCTCGTGCAGGCGGCGGTGGCCGCGTTCGGCGGCGTGGACGTCGTGGTCGTGAACCACGGCGTGTGGCCGGTGGACGAGGTGCCGGTCGCGGACATGGACGATGCGCGCTGGCGGCACACGCTGCTGCAGAACGTCGACTCGATGTTCTGGCTGTCGCGCGCCGCGGCGCGCGCGCTCGCGCCCGACGGGCGGCTCGTGATGGTGTCGAGCACCGCCGGGCAGCGCGGCGAGGCGATGCACGCGGACTACGCGGCGACCAAGGGCGCGATGATCTCGTTCGTGAAGTCGATGGCGGTGGAGCTCGCGCCGCGCGGCATCACGGTGAACAGCGTCGCGCCGGGGTGGGTCGACACCGAGATGACGGACAGCGCGATGCGCGAGGGCGGGCGAGCGCGCATCGCGGCCAGCATCCCGATCGGGCGCGTGGCGACGGCCGAGGACATCGCGGGGCCGATCCTGTTCCTCTGCTCGCCGCTCGCGCGGCACGTCACGGGCGAGATCCTCAACGTGAACGGCGGGAGCGTCCTGTGCGGGTGACGCGGCCGCTCGTCGCGGCGCTGTTCACCGGCGGCACGATCTCGATGAAGATGGACGCGCACGAGGGCGGCGCCGTCCCCTCGCTCAGCGCCGACGAGATCCTCGGCGCCGCGCGCGGGATCGACGAGATCGCCGAGGTGCGCGCCGAGCAGTGGGGCCGCTATCCGGGGCCGCACATGACCGTCGAGCGCCAGTGGGCGCTGCGGGCGCGCCTGCTCGAGGTGCTCGCCGAGCCCGCGGTCGCCGGCGTGGTGATCACGCACGGCACCGACACGCTCGAGGAGACGGCGTACCTGATCGCGCGCTCGGTCGCGAGCGACAAGCCCGTCGTCTTCACCGGCGCGATGCGCGCGGCGAGCGACCTGGGCTACGACGGCCCGCAGAACCTCATCGACTCCGTGCGCGTGGCGGCGAGCGACGAGGCGCGGTGCGTCGGCACGATGGTCGTGATGGGTGGGCGCGTGTTCGCGGGCCTCGAGGACACGAAGTCGCACACGCACCAGCTGGACGCTTTCGAGGCGCCGGGGCTCGGGCCCATCGGCGTCGTGGACGAGGACCGCGTGATCTTCCGGCGGCGCGTGGTGGGCACGCCGGCCGTGCTCGCGCCGGACGCGCCCGCGACGCCCGTGGACATCGTCGCGACGTGGGCCGGGTGCGACTCGCGGCTGCTGGACGCGTCGCTGGCGAGCGGCGCGCGCGGCGTCGTGGTGGCGGCCATGGGGCGCGGCAACGTCCCGCCGGAGGTCGTGCCCGGAATCGAGCGCTGGGTCGCGGCCGGCCGGCCGGTCGTCATCGCGTCGCGGGCGGGCCGCGGCCGCGTGGGACGGACCTACGCGTATCCCGGCGGCGGGCGGAAGCTGTCGGAGCTGGGGGCGCTGATCGCCGGCTCGCGTCGCCCCGCGCAGGCCCGCATCCACCTGATGCTGGGGCGCGGCGCGGGGCTGAGCCTCGACCACCTACGCCTC
>CBHYLO010000811.1:0-1539 GCA_966128675.1 uncultured bacterium
GCGCGGGCGCGAGCGAGCGGAGGAGGGTGGGGAGGGGCATCATGAGGGGCTGCGGGCCGCGGGCTGCGGATCCTGAACCTTGCTGCGGGCTGCATGCACGGCCGCTCGGGATGCGTCTACGCGCCGGACCTCCGTGACTATTGGGAAGGATACGGATGCTCCGGATCGAGCGGATGCAACGGATCGTTCCGCGTGGCGGCGACGCTCCACGCGCTCCGAGGAGCGATCCGCAGGATCCGTCTCATCCGGAGCATCCGTAGCCAAATGAGTGGTTCGTGCCGGAGGAGTGCGACACCGGCCGCCGAGGGCACGGAGGCAATGATCCGCAGTCCGCAGGCCGCAGCCCGCCGTGTCGTGCGCCCGGTTTGCGCCCCGCGTGTCCCGTGGTCATGTTCCCCCGACCCGGCGCCGCGCCGTCCCAGCGGCCCCGGCGACGCCGCATTCGTGGACGCCCTCGCGTCCGGAGGTCCGATGACGCAGCCCGTGCGCGCCCCCGGGGCGCTCGACGATCCGACGACGCTCGCGGCGATGGTCGACCGCCTGGGCGCGGCCTTCCACGTCAGCGACGCCGACGGACGGCTCATCGACGCGACGCCCGGCCTCGCCGCGCTGCTCGGCGTCGCCGACGGTGGCGCGCTGCGCGGCCGGCCGCTCGACGACTGGATCGCCGACCCCTCGGCGCGCCGCGCCGAGCTCCAGGCGCTCGCCCCCGACGCGCCCGCGCGCACCGTGCTGCTCACGCTCCGCGGCGCCGGCCGCGCGACGCACGCCGTCGAGACGGTGACCGCCGTGCGCGGCCCCGACGGCGCGGTGCGGCTGCAGGGGATGCTCGTCCCCGCGTCCGGGATCGCCGGCGCGGTCCAGGGCGGCGCGGGCCTGGGCGCGAGCGGAGACGTCGGCCGCGACGCGCTCACGGGCTCGCTCGACCGCACGCACCTCAACGCGCTCGGCGAGCGGCTGGGCCGCGACCCGATGGCGCCCGTCGGCGTGCTCATCGCGCGGCTCGAGGGCGAGGACATCCCGGCCGAGGACCGCGACGTCATGCGGCAGCTCGTCGCGCGCTTCCTCATGCGCCAGGTGCGCGGCAACGAGGAGGTCATCCGCCTCGGCGACGACGAGTTCCTCGTGGTGCTCGGCGGCGCGTCGGCGGAGCAGGTGGAGCGCGTCGGCCGCCGCGTGCAGCTGCTCGCCCTGCGCAGCGCGCCCGGCCCGCTGTCGCTCGGCTGGGCGGCGCGCGACCGCGGCGAGTCGCTGCCGGCGCTCGTCGCCCGCGCGACGGCGCAGCGCGTCCCCGTGCCCACGCGCGAGCGCGACGCGCACGAGCACCGGCGCGCGGGCGAGGAGCCCGTCGGCGCCGGCGGCTGGCAGGGCTTCGGCTCCGGCACGCGCTGATCGCGCGTCTCGCGACAGCCGCCGCAGTCGTCCGTTCGCGTGGCTGACGTTCCCGCCGCGCTGCTCGCCGCCACCGCGGGAGCGGCGCTGGGCCTGGCCGTGGGCGCCGCCGTCGCGTGGCGCCTGGGCGCGCGCGCCGCGCTCGCG
>CBHYLO010000812.1:0-1506 GCA_966128675.1 uncultured bacterium
CCAGCTCGACGATGCGCGCGAGCTTGGGGTTCTTGGTGCCGCCGACCTTCTCGACCGCCGCGACGCGGTCGGCGGGGTGGACGCAGAACTTCGTGCGCCCCACCAGCGCGTCGCCGCGGCCGAGGTCGAACACGAGCTCCGTGAGCGAGGGGCAGAGGCTGACGATGCGCATCCTCGAAGATACTGCGGGCGGCGGGCGGCGGGCTGCGGATCGGTTCCGGGCCCTCGGCGGCCGGCGTCGCACCTCGCGGGTACCAACTACGCTCTTGGCTACGGATGCTCCGGATCGAGCGGATGAGACGGATCGCTCCGTGTGGCGGCGACGCTCCGTGCGCCCCGAGGAGCGATCCGGAGCCTCTGTCGCATCCGGAGCATCCGTAGCCCCCGGTTCGCCGACCGTCGCTGGGCGCACCTCGCCCCGAGCGTCGACCACGCGCGCACGCTGGCGGCGCGGGCGCGGCGCGGGGACATTCCGGTGTCCCGCCGCTCCTCGCGTGTCCGACGGGACTCGGCTTCTCCTTCGGCTGTCGAGGTCCGGACGATGCGCGTGCTGGTGGTGGAGGACGACGTGCGGCTCGCCGACCTGATCGTGCGCGGGCTGCGCGAGCAGGGCTACGCGGTGGACCACGCGGCCGACGGCGAGCAGGGCGTCTACCAGGCCGCCGTGAACGAGTACGACATGGTGGTGCTGGACGTCGGCCTGCCGCGCCGCGACGGGCTCGCGGTGGCGGCGGAGCTGCGCCGGCGCGGCGCGCGCGTGCCGATCCTCATGCTCACCGCGCGCGGCGCCGTCGAGGACCGGGTGCGCGGGCTCGACGTCGGCGCCGACGACTACCTCGCCAAGCCGTTCGACTTCGCGGAGCTGTACGCCCGCATCCGCGCGCTGCTGCGCCGCCAGCCGGCGCTGCTGCCGCACGTCATCGCGGTCGGCGACCTGCGCGTCGACACGCACGCGCAGACCGTGACGCGCGCCGGGCGCCCGCTGCCGCTGACGCAGAAGGAGTACGTCATGCTCGAGTACCTCGCGCGCCACGCGGGGCGCGTCGTGGGCCGGGCGGAGCTGTGCGAGCACGTGTGGGACGAGAACCACGATCCGCTGTCGAACGCGATCGAGGTCTACGTCGGGCGGCTGCGCCGCAAGGTCGACGAGGGGCACGCGGAGGCGCTGATCCACACGCGGCGCGGCGCGGGCTACGTGCTGGCCGCGGGCGGGTCGCCGTGATCCACTCCATCCGCGCCCGCCTCGCGCTCTGGTACGCGGGCGCGTTCGCGCTCCTGCTGGGCGCCAGCGCGCTCGCGGCGTGGCTGTTCCTGGCCCGCACGCTGGCGGCGCAGGCGGACCGCCACCTGCTGGAGACGGCGATCGCGGTGGCGGGCGCGATCGACGCCGAGCGGGCGGAGGGGAAGGCCGACAGCGCGGCGGCGGCCGACGTCGTGCGCGAGCTGCGGTTCCCCGCGCTCACGGTCGCGGTGCTCGACGGGCGCAGCGGCGAGCTGCTGACGCCC